>JAYVZU010000513.1:0-10549 GCA_043783075.1 Rhodanobacteraceae bacterium | reverse complement strand
GCATTGTGGCGAGGCCGGGATCGCTAAGGTCGGCGAAGTGGCCCAGCGCCAGGAAGACCCAGATGAGTGTGGCACAGGGAGCCCAGGCGTCGAGTGCGGGGAAGATTGGGATGCGCTTGAAGTAAAGCCACAGAAACGTCGCGATGGCAGTCAGGAGGAGACCAATGGGGGTAAGGGACGGGACAGCTAACAGTAGGATTGGGAATTTCTGGAAGGCAGCAAAGTGTGTCGCGACGAGCAGCACGCGGGAAAGCACGAAGGCGGCAAGGATGGCGAAGAGGCCGGCATCCCAAAGCTTTTCCGGATTGATTTTGCGGATTCTGGCGGTGCGCTGGGAGAGAGCGAGCGCGAGCATCAGGCCAACGGCGCCGAGGGCTCCGAAGGTGGGGAGGGTGAGATGGCCGATGTGGAAGAGGTTGGGGTGCACTTGTCTTGAGTTTAGTGCATGGGGCCGGAGCGTTTTCAGCGCGAAAAAGCCGATCCGCTGGGCCGTACGACGAAGCGCAGGTGAACCCGTCTAAGACGGTGGGACTCAGCCGTGGCTCTTTAGGCTTTCCGGACTGGCGGACCTAGCACACCGAGCCATATCTACGAGCCGAATCCCTGTTCATTAAGTATTGGTTCAACCTGCGTTGTTCGCGTACCAACTTTGCAGACCGGCTCCCCGGTTCAACATGAGTTGGATGCTAACCGGGTCGGTGCAGAATGGCAAGTCAAGGGGTTCTACGACTTTTGTTTGCATAGGGTCAATCAGCCGGTGCGGCGGATGGTAGGCTCCACTTCGTCGAAGACCTCGTCGAGCATATGGGTGAGCGAGGCGGAGCGGCTGCGCATGTTGTTTTCCGACTGCGAGATGGAGCCGGCGAGGGCGTTGTAATGCTCGCGGGCACAGATCAGGTCGTCAGCGATGTTCAGCGAGGCGAGGACGGCCACGCGCAGAGAGTCGACCGTGCCGCCCTGGGCCGACACGGCGCGCATCTTCGCGTCGACCATGCGGGCAAGGTGCTGGATGTAGGCGGGATCGGTTCCGCGCAGGTTGTAGACCTGATCGTAGATCTCGACCGAGATGGACTGATCTGATTCTGGGGCGGGGATTTCAGACTGTTCAAAATCCTGCATGACCCCTCCTTTCCGTCGAACGGTAACTGTTAGACGAGCTCATCCATTTGGGCGAGCATTTTTTCTACACGCAGACGAACCGCTTCGCGCTCCTGGTTCAGCGTGGTGATCTGGGTCTGGGTGGCATTGGATGCGGCGGAAAGCGCGTCAAGCTGCTCGCGCAGGGAGGCTGCTTCGGCCTCGGCGGCCAGACGGGCCTCGCGCTCGCGGCGCACTATCTCTACGGCACGAAGGACTTTCTGCTCAAGCGCCTGGAACTCGTCGAGGCTGATGGTGGCACTGGTGTTTGCGGCTTCCAAAATGTTGTTTCCCTCAACCCCCAGTATAGGCGGGGTCGTAGTGGAATTCTGGGGCAGTATCTCTTGTGGTTCCTCTTCAGTCTGCCATCCGAAGGAGAACGACGGAGATTCCTCTTCGGGGTCGGTTGGACGCTGTGTATCGCTCATGCGCGCAGGACTCCACCAAGGAATTCAAGAGTTTGGATGATGGCCGCGGACCACGTGGTGAGGTCTTCATCGGTGAGGGTGCGCTCGTTGGACTGGAAGACGGTGCGGATGAGGATGGAGAAGTGGCCGGGCGACTTCTTCGGGTCGCGGAAGATCTCCGCAGGGGCGAGCGAGCGCATGTCGGAGATGCCGAGGGCGTGGATAGCAGTTGCAATCGCCTGCCACTCGGTGGCGTCGACGAAGGTGAAGGAGAAGTCGCGCTCGACGGCCTGAAAGCGGGAGAGCTCGCGTGCCGTGGTCTGACGCAGCGGGAACGCCAGCAACGCGGCCAGGTTCAACTCGGCGAGGTAGACGGGCTGACGAAGTTTTCGACTTGTGGACTCGGCAACAGCGAGCTGGCCGAAGTGAGCGATCGGTTTACCGGCGACGACGACGGAAGCCGCACGGGTGGCCTCGAACGCTGCGGGGATGGCGTCGCGAGTGAACACCGGGGGTGGAGCATCGAAGAGCGCGAGGAGAGATTCGATGGAGCCCTTGAGTTCGAAGAAGGGGGCGTCCGGACCCGAGTGCAACGACGTCGCCGGAAGCGCTGCCGTCAATCCGAGCGAGAGGGATAAAGACTCGTCGACATGCGCGGTGGATCCGGTGAAGATGGCTCCGGCCTCGAAGAGGCGGGCGGTCAGCACGTCACGATTCAGGTTGTGCGCGAGCATCGTGACCATGCCGGGGAGCAGAGATGGACGAAGGTTTGCAGCGTCTTCACTGAGGGGGTTTTCCAGCGGGATGGCGAGCGTCGCCGAGGCAAAGAAGGTGGACTCGGCGGCGCTGGCGAACGTGCTGGAGATGGCTTCCGAGAAACCTAAGGAGTACAGGCGATTTCTTACGGCCTGGTCGGCGCGGGCGGTCGGGTGGGCGATCACCTCGGCGGGTGTCGGGAGCGTGTTGGCGAAGCCGTTGTAGCCATAGACGCGGGCGATCTCTTCGATGAGGTCGATCTCGCGGGTAAGGTCGAGACGCCACGAGGGGAGCTTTACGAGCCACGTGCCCGGCCCGGAGAAAGAGAGTTGGCAGCCCAGTGCAGTGAGGTATTGCTCCACCAATCCGCTTGTAATTCCCTCCGGCGCGACTGTGGTTCCGAGATGCCGCTGGACCTCGTAAATGGAGAGGTTGATGGGCGCACGGTTCGCGGTCTTTTGGGCTTGCTGGGGGATCACGATGTCGGTGAAGCCGGGAGCCAGTTCCCCGCCGCAGGCCTTCAGAAGTTCGTGCGCGACCAGAACGTTGGCGATGGGTGGGGCGGCAAAGTCTGCTCCGCGCTCGTAGCGGTGGCTGGCGTCGGTGTGGATGAGGTGGCGGCGGGAGGTGGCGCGGATGGTCGCGGGATCGAACCATGCCGCCTCGATCAAGATGTTTTTGGTCTCGGCCGTGATCATAGTGTCGTAGCCACCCATGACTCCGGCGAGGGAGATGGCGCCGGACTCATCTGCGATGACGAGGTCCTCGGCGACGAGCGTCCGGGTCGTGGTGTCGAGGAGCTTGATCTGCTCGCCCGGTTTGGCGTACCGAACGACGATACTGCCCTGAATCTTGTCGAGGTCGAAGACGTGGTTTGGGTGTCCCATGCCGAGCAGGACGAAATTGGAGATGTCGACGGCGTTGGAGATCAGCTTCTGGCCGAGCTCGGTAAAGTAGTGGGCGATGAAACCTGTAGACGGTGCGATCGTAACGCCGCAGAGGACCTGGGCGGTGAAGCGGCCGCAGGCTTCGGGGGCTTCGATCGTGACTGGGAATGCAACGGCAGAAGCGGGTCCTCCGCCTTTGGCGAAGGATGACAAATCATCTTGAGGTAGGAGCGGGTGGAGCGGGACGTTGTAGATGGCTGCCGCTTCACGGGCGATGCCGTAGTGGTTCATGGCGTCGACGCGGTTGGTGGTGATGTCCATGTCGAAGAGCGCGGCTTCGGAGTCGCCGGCGATGTCGTTGATCTCGAAGACGCCTTCGACGGCGATGCCGCGAAGAGTAAGATCTTCGGCGAGTTGGGCGTCATCGACGTTGAGGACTGGGAGGTAGGAGCGGAGCCATTCGGTGAGGATTTTCATGAGGTCAGTAGTTCGATTTTAGTCGGCTTTCTAAAGACTAGCGACGTTTCGTCATTCTGGGGCAGCGACGCGCTCCATCTACGATACGCAAAATGATGATCGGATTACCTTCAATTTTGTAGGCAGCGAGGTAGCGCGAACCCGGGATGACAAGTTCCCGTGTTCCGGCGGCGCGGCCTGGCCGACCCTTTTCTGGCAGACTCTTCAGCGAAAGGATTGCACGGAGAATGCGGTCATCCACCTCGAGCGCGGCTCGTGGACTATCAGCACAGATGTAATCGAAGATGGAAGTTCGGTCATCAATTGATTCTGGTTCCCACTGAAGCGTCACGCAGCGTTACTCTGCAGCTGTTGCAATGCAGCTCGACGCCGTTCTGCCATGATCTCTTCCGCCTGCTCTTCACCGATCCGCTTGGCGGGGTCATTGGACAGCGTTTGTTGCAATTCGGATTGGAGCCATTCGTCGTAGCCGGCTTCACACGTCTCAGACTCGATTCCCGGAGGCAGAAGCAGCGCAACTGTGGTGGCGTCATCCTCAATGACCACCTCGGACCCCGCTCGCACCTTGGCAAGGACGGATGCAAAGTCGCGGATGGCATCGGCTTCGGAGATGTGCAGGACTGGCATGGTCTGTTGTACCACGCACCATCAGTGTAACCGCGCACGGGTTACGAATGGAGCGGTGTTTTGAGCTGGATGGGGGATTCCAGTGGCGGTGGGTTGTGGGAGAGGATTAGAGTAAGGCGTTCGCGAGGAAAGTGCGATGGTTGCTGTGGCAGATCCAGTGATGGAGTGTGATTCCGCTGTGTTTCGGCGGGATCTGAACGTATTGCCGTACGAAGTTGGACATACGCTGGCCGACCATCCGCTGTTTCAGTTGGATGCCCTGGTGAAACTGGCCCAGCGGGTCGCGGCGCGCCGAAATCCGCATATGTCGGGCGGCGACGTCTACTTCAACGAAGGCGCGATTGAAGCTGGGACGAAGCCGAACTACGATCGCCCGGAAGAAGAGCGGATTCGGGCTGCAGAGCTGGTGCGGAAGATTGAGCAGGCCAAGGCCTGGATCATCCTGAAGCATGTGGAGCGCGAGGACGGATATCGCGAGGTGATGGAACGGGCTGTCGTGGACGCGCTGCGGCTGGCTGGGCCGGCAGGACCGGAGCTATTCAAGAAAATCAAGTGGTTTGAGGCGATTGTCTTTATTACTTCGCCAAACCGGGTGACGGAGTACCACATCGACCGCGAGTGCTCGTGGATCTTCCAGATTCGCGGAAATAAGGCAATTCACTTGTTCGACCGGGCTGACAAGGATGTCGTGCCGGAGGAAGAACTGGAGCGGTTTTATACCGTCGACAACCGGGCCAGCGAGTACAAGCCGCAGTTTGAGAACCGGGCTCTCGTCTACGACATGACACCGGGGACAGGCGTTCATATTCCAGTGAATACACCGCATTGGCTGCAGAACGGGAACAATGTCTCAATTACGCTGAATGTGAACTTCCAGTTCCACGATGCGGAGATCGCGAATCTCTATAAGGCGAATTACTACATGCGGAAGCTGGGCTTGAAGCCGTCTTTGCCCGGGGTTCACGAGACGACCGACCGCCTGAAAGCCGGGGCATTTACCTGCGCGCTTACAGTAAAGCGGAAGTTGAAGCCGGGTGACGGCGTGGTGCCTCCGGAAGCGAAGGACCAGAAGAAGCGGATTGCGGAGTTGTTGGCGGCAGGTTAGGTGGTGTAGAGGTGCCACGCCGTGGAAAGATCCTGAACTACGTGACCTAGCGATTTGTAGAGGGTGACTTCTTCCGGCGTACGACGGCCTTCAATCTTCCCGGAGAGAACTTCCCCAATCTCGGCGACGATGTGGCCGTCGTCGATGAGGCCAGCCGCTTTAGCGTGCAGAAATTCGGCTCCGGCGGCGAGGACACTGGCGCGGCTGTCGGCGACATAGCGTGAGCGCACGACGAGTTCGTCGTCGATCTCGATGGGGACGGCGTAGCTGGAGCCGACGCAGTTGATGTGAGTTCCCAACTTCACCCATACCGATTTCAGGATGGGCTCGGAAGCGGACGACACGGTGCAGATGATGTCGGCTTCGGCGACTGCGGCTTCGACCGTGGGGGCGGCAGTAACGGGGATTCCCAGCTCTGCTTGATTGCGGAGCGCGAAGGCGCGGGCGCGATCTGCATTGCGACCCCAGACGGTGATGGATTCGATTTTTCGGACCTGCGCAATCGCGCGGGCGTGGGTGGCGGCTTGCTCGCCGTAGCCGAGGAGCGCCAGACGGGTGGAGTCGGGACGCGCGAGGGCGTCGGTGGCAACGGCCGAGGCGGCAGCGGTGCGGATGGCGGTGATTTCGCCGGCGTGGACAGCGCAGACCGGAGCACCGGATTCAGGGTCGAAGAGCAGGACGAGGCCTTGGTGGGACTGGATGCCCTTGGCAAAGTTCTCGTGGAAGACGCTGATGAGCTTGGCACCAAAGGGCGCGTTGGGGCCCATGGCTCCAGGCATAATGCCGAAGAGGCGGCCATCGGACAACGGGAGAATCGTGCGCAGGTGCTGCAGCGTCTCGCCGACAGAAAGAGCGATCATGGCGTCACGGACGATGGGGATGCAGACGTCGTAGGTAAGGCGGCGGGAGACTTCTTCGCGGTCGATGAAGCGCATAAGGCAGGGTAACGCTGTTAGGCGAAGTTCAGAAGCCGATTTGTTCGTCTTTGACTTTGAAGTGGACCTGTAGCGATTACCTCAGCGTAGAAAGGCACCGCATGACGATTCTCGGTGCGTTCATTCAGTCCGGTTATGGTTACTATAGTAGTAACCATCGGTTGGAATGCTGACACTGGGTCGTACAGAGGACAGACACCAAGGCGTATGTTGCTCGCGCCAAGTCGAACACTCCAGGCTTCGATCTTTTCCGACTCATTGTTTAATTCCTTTCAGCCTCTGACTTCTCTTTTCGCGAATCAGGAAAGCTTTGTTCGATATGCATTTACTGGATTTTCTCGATTACAAGACGCTACTGCTGTGTGAGTGTGTGCTGGCGATCGTTTTTACGGTTGTCTTCCTCGGGATGAAGCGCGTCTTTCCGCAGGTTCGCGGCGCGTATCCGGCAGCGCTGAGCTATGCGTTGATTGTGCCGGGAACGATCTTTCTCGCGATGGGCGGGCATATTTCGCCAGTGGTTTCGGTGTTGATGGCGAATACGCTGACACTGAGCTCACTCATTGCAATGTACGAGGCCGTGTTGCAGTTTACGGGTGGGATAAACCGGCGCTGGCTGCTGTGGTTTATTGCGTTCTCGTCGTTTTCAGTTGTGTATTACAACACGGAAGTCCACCCGAATCTGGCACCTTGCATCATCTCTGTATCGCTGGTGATGGCGGTGATTCGCGGGTTTACCGCGCACGCTTTGTTCAAGCGGTCGATGCAATCCGCGCAACGCACGACGCTGCGGTTCTTTGGCGCGTTCCTGGCCATTCTGGCGTTAATCAATCTGCGGCTCGCGTGGAATACGTTACAGCTTGGACTCCCGACGGGTACGACGGAGCTTAGCGCGGAGCAGGCTCTGATGCGGGCTACCGGGATCATCTACCTGACGGCAACCGGCCTGTACCTGATGGTGATTACGAGTCGTGAGTTGGTGACGCGACGCCGGATCGAGACGAACAGCGACCGCGTTACGGGTACGCTGAATCGGGTTGGTCTGGACTTGAATCTCGCCACGGAGATGGAGCGGTCGAGCCGCAGTGGGCAGAGCTTTTCGGTGGCGATGGTGGAGATCGACCATCTGGGACGTATTCAACAAGACGAAGGCCAGGCTGGCGGCAACGCCACGCTGCGCGAGGTCGCAGAGGCAATTGCGGCTCAGTTACGCGGGACGGATCACATTGGCCGTTACGCCAAGGATATTTTCCTGATGATTCTTTCGCAGACCGCTCAGCATGAAGCTCAGGTGGTTGCAGAGCGGGTTTCGGCAGAGGTTGGGAAGCTGAAGTTGGTGACCAACGCAACCCCAATCCTGTTGAGTGTCGGGATCAGCGAGTCAGTCGAAAATGAGCCAATTGAGTTGATGATTATGCGTGCCGAGCAGGCCATGACCTTAGCGAAGGAAAGTGGCGGAAACTGCTGCAAAGTAATTTTGGCGCCGAAGGTTGAGGTACCTGGGGGTACGGATTCTCGGGCCTCTGCGGTGGCCTAGGGTTGCGTCAGACGCGGAGGAAGATCTTGCGTCGCCAGAGTAGCCAGTTGGGCAGCAAACAGACAACGACGTAAGCCAAAGCGAAGGCCAACGAGGTGTTCTCCGTTGAGCCGTGGATGGCGAAGATGTGGGTGTAGAGCCAGTCCCATGCAGCCGGTGGGCGGGTGCCGGGAGTGGCAGGTGGCAGCTTCCACGCGATCAGCGTGAGGACGATCAGTCCGGAGAGTACGAAGGCGGCGATCGCGTTCGAACCGTAGACGAGAAGCGGCCAAAGGATGGCCTTGGCGGCGCGAGACCGGATTTGGAGTTGGAGTGTGTCGAAGAGCCAGTAGAACAAGGCGAGCAGGAGTAGGGACCATCCAGCCGCGCACAGGACATAAGAGCTGGTCCAGAGATTCTTGTTGATGGGAAACCAAGGACTCCAGAGTAGGCCAAGGGCGAGGGACGCGAGTCCGGCCAGAGGTAGCTCGATCCCATGTCTCAAAGGCGAGACATGGGGCACCCGCGATTTGTGTTTCAGGTAGAGGGCCGCGAGGATTCCGAAGAGTGTTGTGGCGACGGCGGGGAGCGTGCTGAGGAGGCCTTCAGGATCGCGAGTCTTCTGGTAGAGGCGGCCCAGGTGGATGGTGCTTCGAGTGAAGGCGATGACGGCTCGATCTATATAGGCGGCCCAGTTGCGGTCGGGGTCGAGGATCGGAAAGTCATGAACCGGGATGCCGAGACCGGGGATTGGCACAAACCGCATAACGATCCAGTAGCCGAGGAGGATGGACGCGGTAATTGCAATGAGTGCGCGGGGGCGGGGGATATAGAGGTAGATCAGACCAGCGACGAGATAGCAGAGAGCAATACGCGTGAGAACACCGTAGATGCGAAGGTTTGCGACGTGAAAGTGTGGGTACGCGCTCATGAACATCTTGATGGCGAAGATAGTGGCGGCACGGCGGAGTATCTGAAGCGCGATGGCCTTTTTCGGGACGCCTTTGGCGACTCGGGAGGAGATGCTGAAGACGATGGAGCAACCGACCAGAAACAAAAACATCGGAAAGACGAGATCGGTCGGGGTGAAGCCATTCCAGGGGGCGTGGTCGAGCGGCCAGTAGACGTGGGCCCAGTCGCCGGGGTTGTTGACGAGGATCATGAAAGCGATGGTGAGGCCGCGGAGCGCGTCGATGGAGGTGATCCTGTTGGTGGGTTGCATCAGTCTGTCTTCCAGTTCAGACCGGGCATGATGCGCTTCATGAACTCGTCAAACAGGGGGACAGTGAAAGCTGTGTCGCCATGGTTTGGACTCCAGAGCATTCCCTTGACGATGAGGCTTTGGCGTACCGGTGCAAGAGTGCTAACAGCGCGACCCACTATGGCAGCAATATCTCCCGAGCGATGCGGACCTGGACCGAGTTCTGCCATCGCACGCAGATATTTCTTCTCGGTTGGGGTCAGGCGGTCGAAACGAACCCGGAAGAAGCTCTGATCCAGATCGGCGACAGCTTGAATCGACGCAAGCGTGACATCGTGAAGATTGATCGGGGACTGGCTTGCGACATCCCACGAGTGCTTTCCCCATTCCTGCAGGAAGTAAGGGTAACCGTGGGTTTTTTCGAGAATGCTGTCGACGGCTTCGGCGGTGAACTCGACTTGCTCATCGTGGGCTGGCTTCACAATTGCAAGGCGGGCGTCGTCAGGCAGCAGAGGGCCAATCATCGGAAAATCGAAGAGACGTTCAGCATAGGATTTCGCCGCCCCTGCCAGACCGCGCAACTGCGGCAGCCCCGCGCCGACAACAGTCACGGGAAGGTTTGCCTGGGCGCATCGGTGGAGTGCCGATATCAGCGCCGCGAACTGGGCCTCTTCGATGTATTGAATCTCGTCGAGAAAAAGCACAACTGCAGTTCCGGCTGCCTGCGCTGCTCGCCCAACCTGCTCGAACAGCGTTGCAAGGTCAGTTTCCAGATCTCCGTTGTCGGCTAGCCCTTTCTCAGGTTCAAGATCGAGCGCGACTTCGATGTCGTTGAACTTGATTTTGAGAGCGCCGACAAAACCGGCCAGAGCACGCAAAGCGTGATCAGCCAGATGCTTCGCATTGGCGACGGTGCTGATCCGCAGAAGAGCCATACGGAGTTGGGGAGCAAGCAAGGCCGGAAGAGATCGATTTTCCGGCGTCTCTGCGCGGAGGGTGAAGACGCCCGCCTCCTCGGCGTCGGCTCGCATACGGTCTAACAAGACGGTCTTGCCGACACCACGAAGGCCGACCATCAAAACACTTTTGGCGTGCCGACCGATTCGAAGCCGGGCAATAGCTATCCGAACCTGTTCGCGAAGCCGGTCGCGTCCGGCCAGTTCGGGTGGCTGGCTCCCCGCTCCGGGGGCAAACGGGTTTCGAATGGCGTTCATAGATGAATTATAGCGAAGTTAGGAAAGTTATCGATCTTATAAAAGTTATCAAAATTCCGTAAACTCACTAAACTCTTTATACTTCATGCGAATTGTTCGAGGAAGCGGAGGTCGCCGGAGTAGAAGTGGCCGATGTCGGAGACGCCGTGCAGGATCATGGCGATGCGCTCGACGCCCATGCCGAACGCGAAGCCACTGATTCGGGCGGGGTCGTAGGGGGTGGGGTCCAGGCCAAGACGGCGGCGCTCGGCGGTGACAGCCTCGAAGACGGCGGGGTCGACCATGCCGCA
>JAYVZU010000512.1:0-3520 GCA_043783075.1 Rhodanobacteraceae bacterium | reverse complement strand
TGGCGTAGGCGATGCCGGCGGGGCCGTCGAGGATCGCGCGGCGGACGAACATCATGTAGCACCACTTGATCAGCGGGCGGCCGGGCATCCGGTAGAAGAGGGCCTTCTGGTGGAGGCGGCGCGTGTGGAAGTCCTTGTCGGTAAGGGCGGTCTTCAGGCTGGGGTTTTGCAGGCCCTGCTGGCGGAAGATGATCTCCGCTTCCATGCTGCTGTACTGGTTGTGTTTGGCGACCCAGTGGGAGATTCCCTTGGAGAACGGGAAGTGGTCGAGAGGCTGGGCGAGGTCGAGGATCGCTCCGTCGACTTCGAGGAACTCGTTCACCTCACGCGCGTAGCGGGAGCGGTCCGGCCGTACAAGGCGGATGTAGAAGGGGCTTAGCTGCGCGTGTTTCAGCCAGGTGTTGAAGAGAAAATCGCGGCGGCGCAGGCGGAAGCCTCCGACGTGCGGGGCTGCGGTTTGGACTACGCGCTGCATTTCGGCGGAGAGCTCGGGGGTGGGACGCTCGTCGGCGTCGAGGATGAGCAGCCAGGGGTATTTAAAGGGGAGGGTGAAGCCGAAGTTGCGGTGGGCGGCGTAGTTATCGAAGATGCGCTGCGTGACGCGGGCTCCGGCGGCGGTGGCGATGGAGACGGTGGCGTCGGTGGAGAAGGAGTCGAGGATGTGGACATCGTCCGACCAGGCGACAGAGGCGAGGGCGCCGGGGAGATCGAGGGACTCGTTTTTTGTGAGGATGAGGACAGAGATCATAAGGAAAGTGGGTAGTGAGTCGTGGTTAGTAGCTGCGGAGGCAGAGGATGGCGTTCAGGCCTCCGAAGGCGAGTGCGTTGGTGAGGGCCAAGATGGGGGCGTCGCCGGGGACGGCGCGGGGGGCGGCGGTGATGAGGTCGAGGTTTAGCGCGGGGTCGCAGGTGGCTGTGCCGAGCGTGAACGGCAGGCGGCGATGGTGCAGGGCTAACGCGGTGATGACGGTCTCGATGGCGGAGGACGCGCCGATGGAGTGGCCCATGAAGCCCTTGGTGCCGGAGATGGGGATGTGCGGGGTGCGGGGGCCGAAGACGGCGGCGATGGCGGCGGCTTCGACAGCGTCGTTGGTTTGGGTGGCGGTGCCGTGGGCGTTGATGTAGCCGACCTCTGCGAGCAGGGATTGCATGTCGCCGGGCTGGTCGGTCGCCGTCAGGGTTCGGGCGGCGTCTTCGAGGCAGGCGCGGATGGCCTGAGCGGGGCCGTCGGGGCGGGGTTGCGTGATGTGGTGGGCGTCGGCCGACATGCCGAAGCCCAGTATTTCGGCGAAGATAGTCGCGTTGCGCGCTTTGGCTGAGGCGAGGGTTTCGAGCGTCAGGACAGCCGCGCCTTCGGCGAGGGTCATGCCGTCGCGGTCGCCGGAGAAGGGGCGGCAGGCGGTGGGGGAGACGACGCGCATGGAATCCCAGCCGCGGAGGAAAACGCGGGTCAGCGGGGCCTCGTGCGCTCCGGCCAGCGAGGCGTCGAGGATGCCGCTCCGCACCATGTGGAAGGCCAGCCCGATGGCGTGGGCTCCGGAGGCGCAGGCGGTGGAGAGGGTGAACGATGGGCCGGTAATTTGCTGGTCGATCGCGATCTGCGAGACGCCGTTCGACGCCATGGAGCGCGGGATCGCGAGGGGGTGGACACGGCCGTTGTCGCGATGGACGCGGACGACTTCGGGCTCGTCGGCGAAGCGGCCATTGGTGCTGCAGCCTAGGATGACGCCGATTCTGTCTCCGGGGTGATGCTGCGTGACCTGCGATTGCTGCACGGCGTTGCGGGCGGCGATGATCGCTAGCTGGGCGCAGCGCTCGGTGGTCTGGACCTGCGTGGGGTTGAAGCCGGAGGTCTCGAAACCCTGGACCTGGCCGGTGTTTCGGAACTTCAGGATGGGGTCTAGCTCGGCGTCGAGTTTGTTATCGGCTGGAACGTGGGTGCGGATTCCGGAGCGACCGGATTCAAGCGACTCCCAGAGGGCTTCGGGGGAGTTGCCGGCGGGCGTGAGACAGCCCATACCTGTGATGACGACGCGTTGCATAAGTACAGGGTATAGGGAGTAGGGAGTAGGGAGTAGAAAACCTTACGGTTACGACCCGGACTGGATGCGCTGCACTCCAGCTACAACGTCGCCTACGGTGCGGAGGGAGTTGAGGGCGTCGTCGGGAATGGAGATTTTGAAGCGTTCTTCGACCTCGAACGAAAGGTTGATCTTGTCGAGCGAGTCCATGTGGAGTTCGTCGAAGGTGGAGGCCACTGTGACGGATTCGGGCGGCAGCTCCTTGAGTGTGGCGATGAAGCTGGTAATGATCTGGGCTATAGCTTCGGCGGTGGCGGGGGTCTCGCTCATGGTGGGAGTTTACGGGGAGGGATGGGGCTGGGGCAAATGGAGAGGGCAAAGGCGAAATACTCAAATTCTTCGCTTTGCTCAGAATGACCTCATCACCAACGCAGAAGGACGAGTTCAAGACAGAAGGCGGGGCCCATGGCGGCAAGGATGGAGTAGGTTCCGGGTTTGCCGGGATGCTGCTTCATCGTGTCTTCGAGGACGCAGAGGACCGAGGCGGCGGAGAGGTTGCCAACCTCGCGGAGGGATTTCCAGCTTAGCGCGAGGGCGTCTGGAGGCAGGCTGAGTGCCGTTTCGGTGGCTTCCAGAACCTTGGGGCCGCCGGAGTGGAAGATCCACGAGCCGATGTCGGCGAGGGTGAGGGATTGGGCAGCGAGGAAGGAGTCTACGTCGCGATTCAGGTTTCCAAGGACGATTCTTGGAACGTCAGGCGACAGGACGATGCGGAAGCCGGTGTCGCGGATGTCCCAGCCCATGATGTGCTCGGTGTTGCGATAGAAGGTACTGCGTGTGGCGAGGATCGTTGGCATGGCGGCTGGTCGAGTCGGGATGACGGCTTCGGCGCCGGCAAGGACTACGGCCGCGCAGCCATCGCCAAAGAGGCCGGTGGAGATAAGGTTGGCGACGGACTGGTCGTCGTCCTGCCACGTCAGGGAGCAAAGTTCGACCGACAGGAGGAGGGCAAATTGTTTGGGGAAGGCACGGAGGTAGTCAGAGGCTCGTGAGATTCCGGCGGCTCCGGCGACGCAGCCAAGGCCAAAGATTGGCGTGCGTTTGACGTCGGTGGGGAACGGCATGCGGTTGATGAGGCGGGCGTCGATGGTGGGCGAAGCGATACCGGTGACGCTGGCGAAGAAGAACGCGGAGATATCGGCTGCCGTGAGACCGAGTGGCTCAAGCGCGCGGATGATGGCAGTTTCGCCAAGCTCGACCGCAGCTTGAATCCAACGGTCGTTGGTCTGCTTGAAGCCGTGCAGTTTGGGGTATTCGTCGAGTGGGAGGACGAAGTGGCGCGTATCTACTCCGCAGTTAGCGTGGAGCCGTGTGAGCAGACGCGGCTCAGGGAGCTTGTCGCCCCATCGGGAGACGAGCATCGCGGAGACTTCGGCCTGGGTAAAGCGGTGGGGAGGAAACGCGGTTCCGACCGAAGCGATTTGCATTGAGACCTTTAC
>JAYVZU010000511.1:0-10602 GCA_043783075.1 Rhodanobacteraceae bacterium | reverse complement strand
TTTGGTTACTGACTTAGATGTCAAGGCACGGACACCGGTCAACTCTCCGGAGGGGCAATGTTGGGTTCGCAACAGACTCGCTGCTGGAAAGTGCCGTCGACCGAAGGCTGCGAGCAGATATTCCAGGTCTGGAACTTCGCGATCTCTGTTTCAAGTGATGTACGCTTGGAGTGTTCGGCCCTCTTGTGGAGAGCTGTTGACAGGCTCCGGAACAGACGGGTAGGGTGTACCTCTGCGTAACCGCTTACTTGCGATTGCATTGCCAACACCAACGAGGATTGTATTCATGAATTTTGTAAAGGGTGCGAAGGCGATCCTGACGGATAGCCACTTTTTGGTGCCGTTCTGCGTGTTGCTTGCGGGGATCGCGCTTCTGGTCGTGTTGCATTAGGAAGCCGCAAGACGGCGTTACGGGAGAGGCAGTATGAGCGGTTTAGCGGGCGGAATGGGTAAGAGCAAATTGTCGTTGCATGGCCTCGGCGTAGTCTGCGGATTGACGGCTGGCGTGTGGCTGGGAGCCGCCGAAGCGCCCACGAAGTTGGTCAATGCAGGCTTCTCGCCGTTTGCGATCTCGCTGTGCATGGTGGCCGGCGTGTTTACGGCTCGGTGGACCTTCCCGACCTTGCTCAAGGGCACGTCGTATGTGTTTGCCGACCTTGCGGAGAAAAAACACTTGATCGTCTGGGCTCTGCTGGCCGGGGCTCTGTGGGCCGTCGCCAATACGCTGACCGTGTTTGCGATTCGCGATGTTGGCCTGGCGGTCGCTTTTCCCATGTGGAACGCCAACGCCCTGATCGGCCTCTTCTGGGGGCGTGTTTTGTTTCGCGAACTCGAAGGGGCGAGCGGTAGGAATATTGCCAAGGTCGTGGTCGGTGGCATCACGATCGTTATCGCCGCAGTGATGCTTGGGTTCAGTACGATCCACGGTGGAACGATGGGCGCGCATGCCATGCGGGGGATCGCCGCTGCGCTGGGCGCAAGCCTGATGTGGGGCACGATGTATGTGCCGTATCGCAAGGCGTATTTGAGCGGCATGAATCCGTTGTCGTTCGTTACGGCGTTTACTGTTGGTGAACTGGGGACGGTTCTGGCACTGACGCTGATTCTGGATGGCGGAATCCACTCGACCGCTTTCCAGCTGTTTCATATGCCGGGTGTTCTGTTCTGGCTCTTCCTGGGCGGCTTTGTGTGGGTGATCGGCGACCTGTTCCAGCAGTTTGCGGCGAAGTATCTGGGTATTGGCCGCGGCATTCCACTCTCGAACACGAACCAGTTGTGGGGACTTGCATGGGGCGCGCTGGTCTTTGGCGAGCTGGCAACGGCCGATCGGCAGCATATGCTGCTGGTCATCGGAGGCTCACTGTTCATGATCGTCGGGGCCCTCGCGATCAGCACTGCGGTGGCGTCGGCGAAGGAGCAGACCTCCACCAATGAAGCGGTGCTGCGCGAGTGTGTGCGGTATGGACTGGACTACGACAAGACCATCCTGGCGCAATCGGGGGATGAGTTCGGTGGCGAAGGTGAGACGCGGCGCTGGTGGGATTACGTCATCGTTGTCGCTGCGACGTCGCTGTTTGTAGTGCTGGGTGTGAGGGCCGTGGTGCCACCCCTCGCAATGGATATGCGTTGGGTCGGGGGCCTTGGTGCGATACTGCTAGTGAGTCTCGCGGCTGGCGGGTGGAGTTTGTGGCGGCGCACGAGGTTCAGCTAAACCACTTGGAATCTGCGCTTACGGCCCAGTGTTCCGCTATGTTGCAATGAATGAGGAGCAGGTATGGCCGTCCGGCTGAAAGACATTGCGCGCGATTTAGGCGTCTCCGTAGTGACCGTCTCAAAGGTTCTGCGGGGCAACGCCGACATCGGGGACGCAACCCGAACCCGCGTTCTAAAGCGCATGAAGGAGCTGAACTATCAGCCGAACATGATGGCCCGGGGGCTGGCCAGCGGACGTACTTACACTGTGGGCCTGGTCGTGCCAGATCTCGTCCATCCGTTCTTCGCCGAGTTCGCAAAGTCGCTTGGCGGGGTGCTTCGCGCCAATAGCCGCGCACTAATTCTCGCATCGTCGGAAGAAGATCCAGATATCGAGCGGCAGGAGATTCGCACGCTGCTGAACCGTGGCGTTGACGTGCTGATTATCGCTTCGTGCCAGGCAAATCTGCGTAATTTTTATGAACTGGGCGACGACCGGACACCGTATCTTCTGTTCGATCGCAATTTCCCCCACCTCGCAGCGCATTTTGTCGGATCGGACGATGTGCTGGTCGGAGAGATGGCGACGAAGCACCTGATCGACCTTGGCCGCAAGCGAATCGCGCACATCGGCGGTAAGAACTCCAGCCCGTCGTTTGATCGTTTGCGTGGGTATCGGAACGCGCTGGCAGATGCAGGGTTGCCGTCGCCCGACAACCTCGTCGTCTCGCGCGACCGCGTTGAAGAGTCAGGGGATGCGGTTGGATTTCAAGTGATGCAGGAGTTGCTGAAGCTGAAGCCCAGACCAGATGCTGTGTTCTGCTACAACGACCTTACGGCCTTGGGAGCCATTGACGCCACCCTGCAGGCGGGCTTGCGAGTTCCGGAGGATATTGCATTTATTGGCTGCGGAAACCTTCGGTATGCGAATTACCTTCGCGTGCCGCTAAGTTCGATCGACCATGACACGACGGCGCTTGGTCAGGCCGCGGGACAACTGGTGATGGAACTCTCGGTGAAGCCGGAGCAGGACCCCAAGACGATCATGATTCCGTCGAAGCTTACGGCGCGCGAATCCTCGATCGGGGCTGTGGTTGCAAAGAAGAAGCGTTAGCCGATTCCTTTGCGAGCTGGTACTTCCTGAAAAATTGAGCGGTGAAGAGATTTCGCTTGTCAGGTCACTTTCCCACACTTATAGTTAGCGGTAACGTAATGCCGATAGCGTTTTCACGGAGACAATTCCCATGGCCGCCAACCCGATTTCGATGGAAGCTCCGCTCAAAGACATGGATGAGTGGGATGAATTTTTGACCGGTCGATACAAGGAGGGGAAGAGTGAAGACGAATTCCGCCAATACGACGAGACCGCCACGCCAGGTGTAGCGGAGTTTTATCGCCTGAACCACCAGTTCCAGACCTATGACTATGTGATGGCCAAAGAGAAGGAATACTTTTGCCTGAACAAGGGGATGAAGAGCATCTGGGAGGCGGCCGAGTTTCTGAATACTCTGGTGGACGATAGCGATCCTGATACCGACCTGACCCAGATTGAACACTTGCTACAGACGTCGGAGGCGATCCGTCGCGACGGCCATCCGCGTTGGTTTGTGCTCACGGGCTTCATTCACGACCTGGGCAAGGTTCTGTGCCTGTGGGGCGAACCGCAGTGGGGCGTGGTTGGCGATACGTTTCCGGTGGGCTGCGCCTACTCCAAGGACATTGTCTTTCCGCAGTATTTCAGCGCCAATCCAGATCTTCATAACCCGATTTATCAGACGAAATACGGTATTTACGAGCCAAATTGCGGTCTGGACAAGGTTCATCTGTCGTTTGGCCATGATGGATATATTGGCGAAGTGATGAAGAACTATATGCCGGAAGAGTCACTCTATATGCTCCGGTACCACTCTTTTTACGCGGCGCATCAGCATCGAGCCTACCGCCACCTGATGAACTCGCACGACGTCGAAATGTTGGAGTGGGTGAACAAGTTCAATGTTTACGATCTTTATTCCAAGGGGCACACGAAGCCGGACCATAAGGCCTTGAAGCCTTATTACGATGATTTGTTCGCGGAGTTCTTTCCCGATAAGATTGCTTGGTAGCCATCAATTTTTCAGGTCGCATGCGAAGTCCTGAGACCTCTCAGGGCTTTGTTGCGTGCCCTGATTTCTCGTAAGTTACACATACGTTAGCGATTAAAGCCTGTGTCGTGACACGGAATGATAACTCGCCGGCCAGTCGTATCGAGTCCGACAGGGATCGTTCAAACGGCCTGCGTCCGGCGCGGGATGTAATGCCACCCGGAAAGTGAGAATTCATTGATTTTTAGCGGTAGATTGAAGACTTTTCGCATGCTTATCGTGCAAAATTAATTTGCTTGACAGCAATACTTGCGGTGCGTAACGTTTCGCCGTTAATCCAAACCAGATTTTCATGCGGTGAATCCAGGAAGTAAAGTCACCGCTAACTCAGAAGGCCAAATTGACGCACAAGGATTACAACATGCAGCTTCAAAAAATAGATGATTTCGCAACGCCAAACGGCGTGTCCCAAAAATCGAAGAGTGTATTAGCAGCGGCTGTCCGCTGGTTCATGCTGGCAGTCGCGTTGGTTCTGCTTCTTCCAGCACTCAGCGCCTACGGGCAGTTTGAGTCGGCATCCGTGTTGGGCTACGCCAAGGATGCTACCGGTGCCGCTGTTGCACATACCACGGTTACCCTGACCAATGTTGCGACCGGAGCCTCCCAGATTGCGGTGACGGACGCCGAGGGCCGGTATGAGTTTGCCAGTGTGCAGATCGGTTCTTATCAGGTGAAGGGCGAGGCGGCCAGCTTTCAGGGTACGCAGACAGCCGCATTCACGCTGGGTACCAATGCCCGTCAGCGCGTGGACCTGAACATGAAGCCCGGCTCGGTGACCGACACGGTCACGGTTGAGGCGGCACCGACGCTGCTTGAGTCTGAGACCAGCTCTCGCGGTCAGGTTGTTGGCACGCGCGAAGTTGAAAATCTTCCATTGAATGGCCGCTCCTACGCCGACCTTGTTCTGCTGGTCCCGGGAGCTCGCAAGTCGTTCCTCGAGAACCAGTCGGCATCGAGCCGCGAAGGCTCATTCAACGTGAACGGCCAGCGCTCGGCGTTCAACAACTTTTTGCTGGACGGTCTGGACAACAACAACTATGGCACCTCGAACCAGGGCTTTGCGAATGAAAACATTCCGCCCTCGCCCGACGCTGTCAACGAGTTCAAGGTAGAGACGAACAACTACTCGGCCGAGTACGGACGTGCTTCTGGTGCGGTCATCAACGTCTCCACACGTCGCGGTACGAACAATTATCACGGTAGGGCGTACGACTATCTCCGCAACACGAACCTCAACGCGATCGGGCCGTTCACGCCTGCTCTGGGTATCAAGCAGGTTTACATTCGCAACCAGTTTGGCGGCACGTTTGGCGGTCGCCTGATCAAGGACCACACGTTCTTTTTCATGGACTACGAAGGTGTACGTCAGATCTTCCGCAACCAGGCGACGGCTGTCACGCTGCCCAACGCAGAGCAGCGCGCTGGAACCTTCCTGCTGCATCGCGTGGATGGAACGACGGCTCCGATTCCGCTGTATAACCCTCTGACTCAGACCAACTTTTACAATGGAGTTGTGACTCCGGAAGCGACGAAGTTCGGGCTTGCCGTTCTCTCCGCGCTGCCGGCCAATACCTCTGCTCTCGCATTCAACACGTTCTCTAGCAACTACGTAAACTCGCCGCGCGGCACGATTGTCGACGACAAGGGCGACGTTCGTTTGGACCACCAGTTCAACTCAAAGTGGAGCGTCTTTGGTCGCTACAGCCAGCACGCAACTGTCATCTTCGATCCTCCGACGGTCACTGGCCGTGCGGGTGGAAACGCAAACTCCAACGTCAACGTGAAGAACAAGCAGATCGCCGGCGGAGCCACCTGGATCATCTCGGCCAACAAGCTGTTTGATATCCGCATGGCATGGACGCAGAACCTTGGCGCCAAGTTTCCTTTTGGTCAGGGCCACTCCTCGCTGCTAACGGAGAACGGCATCACCGATGGACTTCCGACAGACCCGACGATCGTTCGCGATCTGAATGCTCAGTCGGTCAGCGGCTTCACGCAGTTTGGTGCGCAGTCATCCAGCCCGCAGTTTCAGAACCCCACGATCTACAACCCCAAGGCGAACTTTACCTATGTCCGCGGCAAGCAGTCGATGAAGATCGGCTACGAGTTCCAGCAGGTTGGCACGCAGGTAAACGACTACAACCCGAGCTACGGGCAGGATAACTATGCCAGCGCCTACTCGACTGGGCCTGCCTCCAGCTATTTCCCAACTTGTGCGACTGCCACTGCTGCATCGACGAACTGCATCCCAATCGATACGGCGGCAGGTAACACGACCTCCACCCAGATCTCACAGGCTCGTGCGACTGCGGATTTCCTTTTCGGAAACCGTTCATCTTACTCGCTGACCAACTTCGCAGTTGTTAATCTGCGGCAGATGTTCAACTTCATGTACTTCCAGGACGACTTCAAACTGTCGCCTTCGCTCACGATCAACGCTGGTCTACGCTACGAACTCGCAACCCCGCAGTGGGAGCGCGACAACAAGCTGGCCAACTTTGATCCGGGCACGAACACGCTGATCCAGGCTTCGTCGGGCAGCATCTACAAGCGTGCTCTTGTCCATGTGCCTCGTACCAACTTGGCTCCGCGCTTTGGCTTTGCGTATAGCGAGTCGTCGAAGACCGTCATTCGCGGTGGATACGGCATCAGCTTTACGCAGGTCAACCGTGCGGGTGGCGAAAACAACTTGACCTATAACGGGCCGAACGTCGTGAATGCCTCGATCAACAACCCCAGCCCGTTCACGGCTGTGGCCGGTTCCAATCGCTGCGCAAATGACACGCAGGATCAGACACTCTGCTTCCGCCAGACGCAGCAGGGTTACTCCAATGTGCTGACCAGCGCCGCCTACTTTGTGCCGTTGAAGGTGACGTCACGCTACATCAAGCCAAACTTCCAGACCGGCTACGTTCAGAGCTATCACCTGAGCATGCAGCAGCAGTTGCCTGCGGGTGTTGTGCTGGACGTTGCGTATGTTGGAAACAAGGGAACGCACCTTCAGGTTCTTGCAGACTACAACCAGGCTGCACCCTGCCTGCTGGCAACTGTTACTCTTTGCAACGCCGCTCCGAGTGGAACCTACCAGGCACGTCGTCCAGTGCCGACGTTTGGTGACATTGAAATCGCCTGGGGTGGCGGTAGTTCCAGCTACAACTCGCTGCAGGTGAAACTCGAGAAGCGCGTTGGCGCTCTGTACCTGCTCAATTCGTTTACCTATAGCCGCACGTTCGATCTTTCCTCGGGTCACCTCGAGACTTCGAACGGCGACAACTCGCGCGTCAACTTTGCAAACCCTCGCAACGACTACGGTCCGTCGGGTTATGATCAGCCGCTGGCTAACACCACATCCATCGTGTATGACCTGCCCTATGGGCATGGTCGTCACTATGGCAACTCAGCACCTGCAGTTCTGAATGAGTTGCTGGGTGGATGGCAGCTTACCACCGTCAACACGATGACCAGCGGTCTGCCGTTGAACATCAACTACAGCTCGTCGGCAACTTCTGGTACTGCCGCAACAGGCGGCGCGGGAGCAAGCGCGGTCGGTCCTCTCTTTGGCACCGATTTGGTGACGCTCCGTCCCCAGCACATCGCTGGAACGCCTCTGAAGGCACCTAGCGCCAACATCGTCAAGACGTCAACGGCGCTTACCGGGTATCTTGCCCGTTCGAGTTATGACTTCCCGTCCTACACGTTGTATGGCAACACGACGGCGTACGGCAACGTATCCAGAAACATGCTCCGTTCCTTTGCCTTCTTCCAGACGGATCTCGGTCTGCATAAGGACTTCCGTCTCTGGAGCGAGGCTTCGAAGCTGGAGTTCCGTGCAGAGGCTTTCAACGTTCTGAACAAGGTAAACTATCAGGCACCCGATCCGAACATCTCCAACGGTAGCTTCGGTTCTATTACCAGTGCCTATCCTGCTCGTCAGATTCAGCTTGCTGCTAAGGTGATCTTCTAACCTGGCAGGTTGAAGTAGATCCATCACAGCGGCGCCGCTTGGTTTGAGCGGCGCCGCTGTTCGATTCAACCATTTTGGTAAAAGGGAAAATAATGCTTAGCAAAGTAACTCGGGGTGTAGTGGGTGCCGTGTTGATTGCCGGTGTCCAGATTGCCAACGCGCAGCTAACTTCGCAGGTCGCACAAGACAAGATCGTGCGTGTAAATCAGATCCAGGTCATCGGCTCGCATAACAGTTATCACGCTGGCTTTGCACCCAGCGAGCATAAGTATCTGGAGGCGAAGAGCCCCAAGGTTCTCCGTAGTCTGGACTACCACCACGCACCACTTGGCGAGCAACTCTCTGCCGGCATCCGGCAGGTTGAGATTGATATCTTCAACGATCCCAAGGGCGGGAAGTTTGCGCATCCGGCCGTTGTCCAATCGATTGCGGCTGCAGGTCTGCCTGCCGATCCCGACTTCGATCCTAACCATGAGATGGATAAGCCGGGATTCAAGGTGCTGCACGTGCAGGATCTGGATGAGCGCGCCACCTGCCATACCTTCGTACTCTGCTTGACTGCGGTACGTGACTGGTCGAAGCAGCATCCGAAGCATCTGCCCATCTTTGTGCTGGTAGAGACCAAAGAGGGTGGTCCGAAAGATATGCCAGACGCACCGAAGGGCGACGTCTTTACGCCCGCTATCTTCGACGCCATGGACGCTGAGATTCGATCCGTCTTCAAGCCGGGTGAGTACATTACGCCGGATGAAGTTCGTGGCAATGCGGCGACTCTGAACGAGGTCATCAAGAGCAAGGGTTGGCCGACACTCGCGAAGGCGCGCGGTCGCGTAATCTTCCTCCTCGATCAGCAACATGCGGGGCCGATCTACGCTGAGGGGCATCCGTCATTGCGTGGACGCATTCTCTTCACCAACTCAATAGCGGGCGCGCCGGATGCGGCTTTCATCGAGCAGAACGAAGGCACGCAGGCGGAGATCGACGCGCTGGTGAAGCAGAACTACCTGGTGCGCACCCGGACGGATGAGCCGACCGAGCAGGCTCACCTGAACGATCGCACGATGCTCAACCGCGCGTTGGCCAGCGGTGCCCAGATGTTGAGCACCGACTACCCAACGTTTGAGCCATCGCCCTGGAGTAGCTACTCAGTTGGATTGCCCGGAGGGCTTACGGCGCGTTGCAATCCGCTCAACAAGCCAGCAGGGTGTGTCGACAGCTTGCTGGAGCCAAACCTAGGCAAGTAGCGGTATTCTTATCGCCGCAAACAAGTACGTGGATTGAAGACGAGGTAGGCATGGTTTCCAGAAGGAATTTACTGATGAACGCATCGGCTGCAGCTCTGACCTGCGCCGCGCGCGAAGCATTCTCACTGCCTGCCTCGTTTCAACCTTTCCTTGCCGCTGCTCCGGTTCCAGCAGGCACGATGGACCACACGAAGCTGGTGAAGATTGCGATCGGCACCGGTGGTCATGGGCATTGCTACCCCGGCGCGACGATGCCGTTTGGGGCAGTGCAGCTTAGCCCCGATACTGGGGTTCGCGATTGGGATCATTGCTCTGGCTACCACCACGATGACAAGGCGATCCTGGGATTCAGCCATACGCATCTCAGCGGTACGGGCTGCATCGACATGCTCGACTTCCTGGTGATGCCGGCAACGGATGACTTCCACTTCGATCCCAACGCTGCTGTCGATAGCCCTGCGAGTTATCGCGCACACTTCTCGCACGACGATGAAGTCGCGGAGCCGGGGTACTACTCGGTTGCGTTGCAGGAGTCGAAGATCAAGGCCGAACTTACCGCTACCAAGCGGGTTGGTTTTCATAAGTACACGTTCCCCGCGTCGCAGAAGTCGTGCATCCTGCTCGATTTGATGCACGTCGGGATCAATATTCCGGATGTACACAATCCTGTTGTTATTCCGCCGCCTATCAAGTGGTCGACGTTGCAGGTTGTCAGCAACGACACGATCGTTGGTGGACGCAGCACCGATGTGTGGGGAATGGGCCGACAGATTTACTTCAGCATGAAGTTCTCGAAGCCGTTTGCCTCGATTGATGTGTATTCCGATGGCAAGCAAGTTCCGACTTCGAACGCAGAGCTTCGCGGGACTGCTCTGCGCGCTGTGTTGCACTTTGCGACACAGCAGGATGAGGTTGTTTATGTGAAGACTGGCATCTCGGGCGTCGATTCGGATGGAGCTACGGCGAACCTGAAGGCCGAAGTCCCAGGTTGGGATTTCGCAGCGACACGAGCCGCCGCGCATACGGCGTGGGCTCGCGAACTGGGCCGTGTTCACATCCCCGCCGGTAATCAAAAGCATCTGGAGATTTTCTATACCGGGCTCTACCACATGATGGTTGCTCCTACGCTGTTCGACGACGTCACGGGCAAGTACCGCGGCATGGATGGCAAGGTCCACACGCTGCCAGCGGGCGAGCACAACTTCAGCACTTTCTCGCTTTGGGATACGTACCGTGCGGCGCATCCGATGTACACGCTGATCCTCGGGGACCGCGTGCCGGCGTTCGTGAACTGCCTGATCCGCATGGCGGCGCAGAGCCCTGTCGGCGTACCGGTATGGCCGCTGCAGGGGACCGAGACGGGCTGCATGGTGGGTGACCACTCCGCTCCGGTTGTCGCAGAGGCCATTGCCAAGGGGTTCAAGGGCATCGACGCGAAGGCCGCGTATGCTCCCTTCCGTAGGCGCGAGCTTGTGGAGGACTACCGTGGACTTGCAGCTTATCGTAAGTACGGCTATGTGCCCTGCGATATGCAGGATGAATCGGCCAGCAAGACGCT
>JAYVZU010000510.1:0-3527 GCA_043783075.1 Rhodanobacteraceae bacterium | reverse complement strand
CGCGGGTGTTAGCCGGAACATCCGAAGTCTTTACCGACCCACTGGCGTCACCAACCGGCTTCCCATTCAAGGTAGCCTGCCTGGAGGGAACAGGCTCTGAATCCGATGTGAATGCACAGCGTCCACGCATCTGCGACCTCGGCTTTTTGCGAGAGGCCTTCCGTACCATCGACGGCACAATCGGCTACCGGTGCGCAGCCGAACCGCTGACCGTGTACGTCTCCAAGGGCGGGCAGGTGCAGGATACGATCGGCCGGAAGTGCATCTGCAACGGGCTGATGGCGAACATTGGGCTCGCGCAGATTCGCGGAGCGGGCCACGTCGAACCGGGCTTGATTACGGCTGGAGACGATCTGGACTTGATCGACGAATTTCTGCCACCCGGGGCCAGCACCTACACCGCAGCGGATGTAATTTCCACGCTGCTTGCCGGAGTTCAGGTCGAAGACCTTGCGATGAGCACCGCGGTATAGGCTGCGCCAAAGCCATTGTCGATATTGACGACCGTAACGTTCGGGCTGCACGAGTTCAACATCCCCAGCAGCGCGGTGACTCCACCGAACGCCGCACCATAGCCAACCGAGGTAGGTACTGCGATCACTGGAACACCCACCAGACCTCCTACCACCGAAGGCAGCGCGCCCTCCATCCCGGCGCAGACGATGATTGCATCGGCTTCAGCCAGTTGATCGCGGACGGCAAGTAGGCGGTGGATTCCGGCGACTCCAACATCGTAGAGCCGCGTGACTTGCGTGTTGAAGATCTCGGCAGTGACGGCTGCTTCCTCCGCGACAAAAAGGTCGCTGGTGCCAGCGCATACGACGGCGATGCGGCCTAGTGTCGCCAGAGCTACGGCGTTTTGACGCAACGCTACAGTTCGCGCTGTGACGTTGTAAATTGCTCCCGGATGTTGCCACACGACGAGCTTTGCTGTGTCAGATTCTACGCGCGTGGCAAGTACATCTACGCCACTCGCAGCGAGGCTCGCGAAGATGGACGCCGTCTGTTCAGCAGTCTTTCCGGCCGCGTAGATAACCTCTGGCAAACCAGTCCGAAGACTGCGGTGATGATCCACGCGCGAATGCCCGAGATCTTCAAACGGCAGTGTCTTCAGGCGATCTGCCGCTGCCTCAGCGGAGAGTGTGCCGCGTTCTACTTCGGCGAGAAGTTCGAGGATTGCGTTCGGCTTCATCGACTGTTACCTGCGATAGGCGGCGATGGCGGCCTGTTGAACGAGCTTTACGGGGACGTCGTGAGCGAGCGCTGCGGCGCGGCAGTCTTCAAACTCTGGCGCGGCATTCAACTCCACACCAGCCTGTGCGGCGACCTTGATGCGGATCTCGCCATACGGCGTTGCAACCGTCGCATGAGAGCGGTCAAGCGTCACGCGGCGGTCTTGCCGTATGCGAATGCCAAGGGTGCTGGTCTCGGTCAGAATGAGGTGTTGCAGCGCAACGCTGTCAGCTTCATTGCAGAGAACAGTAAGCAGCGTTCCGAGTCTTCCCTTCTTCATGATGACCGGCGTCAGCATCACGTCGAGTGCGCCCTTTGCCAGCGCCGTCTCGGTCACATACGCGATGAGTTGCGGCGAGAGATCGTCAATCGCCGTCTCCAAAACGATCACCGCCTCTTCGCGATCTGGAGCTGTGGATTCTCCGATACTCAGGCGCAACACATTCGGAAAATCCGTAGGGTTTCGAGTTCCGGCGCCATAGCCGATCTGCTCCACAGCCATCGCTGGTTGCGGCCCAAACGTTGGAGCGAGGGCACGGATGATGGCCGCGCCTGTCGGTGTGACGAGCTCCTTTTGGATATGCGCCGAGTAGGTGGGAATCCCGCGCAGCAGATCGGCCGTCGCCGGTGCGGGAACAGGGAACGTTCCGTGCGCGCAGACCACCATGCCACCGCCAACATTCAACGGCGAACAATGCCACGCACCAATCTGGAGGTGATGAATCCCCGCGCTGGCAGCGACGATATCGACGATGGCATCGACGGCACCGACCTCATGGAAGTGAATCTCCTCCACCGGGACATTGTGAATTTTGGCCTCTGAGTTGCCCAGCAACTCGAACGTTCGGATCGCAGTTTGCTTGACGGCATCGGTCAGCGGCGCAGCCTGAATAATCGTCTTGATAACACTGAGGGAACGGCCATGAACGTGGGTATGTGTATGGGGTTCGTGGTCGAGGTCGTGCGTATACGCGTGGCCGGCTTTGTGCAGATGCTGCGTCTGGGGCTGCGGTGTGAGGGGTTCGCGAGGCTCCTGCTGCTGCGGGCCGGCGTCGGCTAACTTCTCGCCTTCCATCACATGAACCTTGGCGCAGGATATGCCGCTGCGATCGACGGTCTCGACCTTCAGGGTTGCGCCAAGATTCAGCGCGGCAGTGGCTTGCTGCAACACGTCAGGCGGAACACCGGCGTCTACTAAGGCTCCGAGAAACATATCGCCAGAGATGCCGGCGAAACAATCGAGATACGCAATACGCATGAGAACTCTTTCTGGTTATTTTGCAGAGGCTACGGCTGATACGGGGAGTACGTCGTTCATCGAGCCGGAGCGATATCCCTGAGTATCGAGTGTGATGTACAGAAATCCGATGGGGCGAAGAGCTGCCGTGATGCGGTCGAGCATGGGAAGTGTGAGCGCGCGCGAAAGGTCTTCGCGAGCAATTTCTATGCGGGCAAGATCGCCATGATGCCGGACTCGGACTTGCGGGAAGCCAAGTAAGTGCAAAGCGTCTTCGGCCTGCTCCACCTGCGATAAATTTTCGACAGTCACGGCTCTTCCGTACTCGATACGCGACGACAAGCACGCGCTGGCAGGCTTGTCGGCAAGCTTCAGGCCAGCTTCGCGGGCCAGGGTTCGAATCTCCGCCTTGGAGAGCTCTGCCGTCACGAGTGGCGCGAGAGCGTTGTGCATGGCAGCGGCCCTCTGGCCGGGTCGAAACTCCCCTCGGTCGTCGACGTTCATCCCGTAGGCCAGGTGTGCAAAGCCAAGGCGTTGACGTGCGGCTTCCATCTGGGTGAAGAGCTCGTCTTTGCAGTGGAAGCAGCGCTGCGCGTCGTTCCGGATGTACTCAGGCTTGTCGAGCTCGCCGGTCTGGAGAATCTGTGTCGGGATGTGATGCTCCGCGGTGAATGCGAGGGCCGCAGCAAGCTCCTTGCGCGGCAGTGAAGCAGAGTCGGCGATGACCGCCAGCATACGGTCTCCCAGAGTGCGGTGAGCCAGGTAGGCGAGGAACGCGGAATCCGTGCCACCGGAATAGGCGACCAGCAGCGATCCCGTTCCAGCCAGCGTTTGGTGCAGCAGCTCGGATTTTTCTCTCATAACCATAGTGTCTTCTCTAGGATGGCACGACCGAAGGGTTCGATGCTGGTTCCACATTCCCTTTGACTATCCTCCCACGGAAGATTACAAAGACCTGTGGATATAATGCGGACTTTGAACTTACTCCCGCATCAGGAAACGAAGACATAATGGCAGTGACGCGACGGCAGTTTTTGGGTGGAATGGCAGTGATCGC
>JAYVZU010000509.1:0-3528 GCA_043783075.1 Rhodanobacteraceae bacterium | reverse complement strand
CGACGCCATTCCAGATCGTCGACCTGAACGACACAGCAAGTTGCGAAGCTGCGATTGCGTGGTGGACGGATATGACTTCCGCAGGACGTGAGGGCATGGTGGTGAAGCCGCTCGACTTTATCGCTCATGGCCGACGCCGGTCGGTTCAGCCGGCCATCAAGGTTCGCGGGCCGGAGTATCTGCGCATCATCTATGGCCCAGAGTACTTGCTCCCCGGAAATCTGGATCGGCTGCGGTCTCGGAATGTCGGTGCAAAGCGATCTCTGGCTGGGCGGGAGTTTGCGCTGGGGGTCGAGGCGTTGGAGCGGTTCGTTGCCCGAGAGCCTCTGCGGCGTATCCACGAGTGTGTCTTTGGGGTGCTGGCGCTGGAGAGCGAGCCTGTTGACCCAAGACTCTAGCTGCGACCGCCTGCTACCGTAAGCACCGGGCATTTGGACGAGGCCAGCACTGCCGCGACGATTCCACTATGGATAAGGCTTAGCCAGTACGAGTGTTTGTGTGCGCCGAGGACGATGAGGTCGGCATTGACGCGCTTCGCCAACGCGAGAATTCCCTCCGCAGCCTTACCGTGTTCGACAACACACTCTGCACTGCACCAGGATTTAGCCTCCTCCGGGACCAAGCCTCTAAGCGATGCCAGCGACGCCTCATCACAGCCCGGCTGACGCGACTCCTCTTTCTTGCTGATCACGTGGCACAGGTAAACCTTTGCGCCTTCACTATGACCCAGAGCAATTGCAATGCCGGCAGCCTTGCGCGCGGGCGACGAAAAGTCCGTCGCGTACAGGATTCTCTGGAATGAGATCGATCCCTTAGTTGGTCCCGGAACACGCGGGCCCAGGGTGAGGACGGGGCACGGCGCGGAACCGATGATCTCCTCGGTCCGGGCGCCGAGCGAGGTGTCGGTGAATCCGTGCCTGCAACTGGTTCCGAGCACGATCAGATCGGCGTTGGTGTTGACCGCCTCATCCATAATCAGCGTCGCCGATTCAAAGCCATCGATTACATTGCGCGTAAACGTGACGCCCGAGATGTCGGCAGAGATACGTTCCAGATCCCGCTCGCCGGTGCGACGGATCGAGTCAAGTGCCGGCCCCGAAAGGACGTCCATCGTTGGAAATGTCTGAGCGAGATCGATGACATTGGCCAGTTCGAGGTGGGAGGAAAAGCTGCGGGCGAGGCCGACGGCGTACTTCAGAGCAACGGTTGCCTCATCCAGACAATCGGTGGGGAACAGAATCCGCGAGAAGCGGACAGGGGCTTGCACATCCATCGCGGTCATAAACATGCCTCCGTCAAATCTGCTGCGAACACCCAAATCAGCCCGCAGCGCGAGTGCGGAAATTGTAGAGCAGTTAGCGGCGATTGTCGTGGATACATTGCGAGGGGGCAGTGAAAATCCCTCCATTGCCCCGGCTGGTAGACGGGGCAATGGAGGGACCTTTGGAGATCGCTGGCTTAGTTTGCTGCCAGCGTCAGGGTTAAGGGCGACTTCAACGGAAGCGACTGCACTGAATCGCCGACAGAGATGGTGAACTTCGTGGAACCAATCGTCCACTTCTTGGCGTCCACATCGTAGTAGGAGAAGGAGCGGGCATCGAGCGGAATCGAAACGTGTTTCGTCTCACCTGCCGCCAGTTCAACCCAGTCAAAACCCTTAAGCTCATGCATGGGACAGGCCACCTTCGGAGCGTCTTCCGTCACATAGACCTGAGCGACTTCCGCGCCCTTGCGAGTCCAGTATTGGTAACATCGAAGGTCGCGACTGCTTTTAGTTCCCCGCCCTTTGAAGTCTGACTTACTTTCAGGTTAGAAAATTTGAAGGTCGTGTAAGAAAGTCCGAAACCAAATAGAAAAAGTGGCTCGACTTTATTCTTCTCATATCCGCGGTAACCCACGAATATTCCTTCCTTGTATTCAACATCCTTGCCTCCATCAGCCAGATAGTAGGTTGCATATGCCGGGTTATCTTCCACGCGGCACTCGAAAGTTGCTGGCAGATGACCCGACGGATTTACATCTCCGAAAAGTATCTCCGCAAGCGCTTACCTACCAGCCTGACCGGCATACCATGCCTGCAGATACGCTGGAACGTGATCGAGCCACATCGAGGAGTCCACGTTGCCGCCAGCGGTGACAGCGACAATTGTTTTGGAATTTGCGGCAGCTACTACTTGGACAAGTTCGTCCTGGCCGAAGGGCAACGAGAAGGTGCAGTCGCCGCCCTCGCCCTCGCTCTCTTGCTGGTAGCCAACCTCAACAACGACGGCGTCAGCCATCTTCGCGAGCTTTGCGACTTCAGGGTCGACGATCTTATCCTGGGCGATGACTGCCAGCAGAAGAAGGCCGCCAATCGCGCTCGTTTGCATCTCTTCAACGACAACCTTGTGAGGGCCGGCGGAAAGATCGAGCATGACATGCGGTTGGAAGGCACGCACAATTGACCAGTTGTCGATGATTTTTTTGCCATCAACAAACACGCGATTGCCGTTGTTCCCACCCGCACCCTCAAGCGCCAAAATGTACTTCCCGGCAACGTGTGCGTTGTAGAAACCAGTCATCCGATGCGACGTGCTGACAGTTCCCGCCTGCATCAACATAGGCAGAAGCGAATCGAGATTTTGCAACCAGTAGCTTGAAGGTCAGCCCCTCGGGCGTCGCATGGGAGATGACTGTCGTCAACTTCGCTTAGCCCGATAGCTTCTCGTTATCAAAGGTCTCCAGAGTAAGTCCCCGTTTGCCATTTTCCGCTGCGGTAGTAAATTCAGTCTGATTCGCAATATGGCTAAGGCTGGGTAATCCAGCAGTATAAAGAACCTTCGTGGCCGAGCCTACCAACTTAGAGATCCCTTGAAAGCCACTGGTAAGTTGAAAAGGAATAACTCCTGCACTACCGCCAGCTACCGGAACTCCGGGATAGGCGTTCGGACCTACGACCAGAATCGTTTTCGTCGACGACTTACTTAATGGCAACAACTTGCCTTCGTTCTTCATGAGAACGACACCCTCGCGAGCGGAATCCAATGCGTCCGAATCATTCTTTGGATCGATGTAGGCGATCGCAGCATCCTTCTGGTCGCGATCCAGCCATCCGTAGGAGGCTGCTACCAACAAAACGCGCCGAACCTTCTCGTCAATTGTCGCCTCGGACACCTTGCCTGCCTTGATGGCGGGGAGCAGGCTCGCCGTATTCATGAATTTGCCGCTGGGTTCTTCCACGTCCATGCCGCCATTCGCAGCATCGACCCCGTCATAGGTCGCATCCCAGTCAGACATCACGATACCGGTAAAGCCCCATTCCTTGCGCAGAATATCGATATTGAAGTGGGAGTTCTCGGTTGCGTGCTGGGCGTTGATCAGGTCGTACGAGTCCATGAGTGCGGTGACGTGGCCCTGCTTTACAGCCGCTTCGAATTGCGGTAAGTAGATTTCGCGGGCAGTGCGCTCGTCCACGATGGTGTTGGAATCGTGGCGCAGGAACTCGCTGTTATTGCCGAGGTAATCCTTCACCGTGGCCCTGACGCCCTG
>JAYVZU010000508.1:0-3534 GCA_043783075.1 Rhodanobacteraceae bacterium | reverse complement strand
GCTTCGACAAGCAGTATGTGCGGGATTATCTGGAGTCGATCAAATGGAACAAGCAGGCTCCGGCGCCTTCGTTGCCAGACGAGGTGGTGGTTCGGACGCGGGAGAAGTATATGCAGGCGTTTCGGGCGATTACTGGGCGGACGGAGCTGTAGGGGTTCGTTCCCCACCGCAATCGACGGAACTGATTGAGATGCGGCACCCGGTGGGTTTGGGAATGTTGCCGAGGTGGGTTCTGGGGATGTTGGGGTGGGGCGGTATCCGTGACAGACTTGGATTGGTATGAGTTTGACTGCGGAACCCGTGACGTTTGCTTCGCTGACCGGTTTTGACTGGGTTCTGGTGGTGTGTGTGGTCGTGTCTGCCGCGATGGCGTTTCGGCGTGGGTTGATTCGGGTGCTGTTTTCGTTTGCCGGGTTGGTTGCCGGGTTGATCTTGGCGAGCTGGAATTATCTGCAGGTTGGGGCGGGGCTGCATGCCTGGGTGGCAAATGTCGCTACGGCTCAGATTCTGGCGTTTCTGGCGATTCTGCTGGCAGTTTGGTTTGTTTTCGCGATGATTGCGGCGTTTGTACGCCGGGCGGTGAAGGCTGTGGGGCTGGGATTTGCGGATCGAATGCTGGGGGCTGCGTTTGGGGTGGCTCGTGGTGTATTGTTGGGCATCGCGGCGATGATGGCTTTGGTCGCATTTGCTCCGGAATCGTCCTGGATGAAGCAGTCGGTTCTGGCTCCCTATTTCCTTGAGGGGGCGCATGCGGTATCCTTCATCGTGCCGCAACACTTTGAGAAACAGATGTCTGAGGGTGCGAGGCACCTTCTGAAAAAGAACTCCGAGAGCTTGAAGCAAAGCACTACGACGAAGTAGCATTGGGAATCAAAAATTTTTCCGTGATAGATTTCATTCACGGCCATTACCGTGGCCGGCTTGTGAGGACACAATTTTGAAGCGCGAACTGGACGGCTTGATCACACAAATGCATAGTGCCGGGGTTTCATACACGGAGGCTGTTCGGCAGTTCAAGCGGCGCTACATCTTTGAGGTTCTGGCCCACCACAAGGGCAACCAGTGCAAGGCTGCCGACGAGTTGGGGATGCACCGCAACACGCTGAGCCGTACCCTGGCTGAGCTGGATTTGGACACGACGAAGATCCGCAATGGCATGCGTCGTCCGCCGATGAGTGAGCGTCCACGCCCACTTGCGGTGGTCTCGAACATGACGAAGATCCGGTAGGTTTTGACCCAGCCTGCAGCAGAAGCGGATAAGCTTCGTCCAACCAGCAGCCGTATGAATTGCAATCGCGACAACCAAGTTCGCTCTAAATCCAACGCAGATTTGCGTTGGATTTTTGCGCTTGCGATTGGGCTTTGGGCTGCGGGGGCAGGGGCGGGGGCACAGACCAGCGCCAAAACAGCGTCGCAGGAGGCTGCACAGGCTTATCTGACGGGGACCCGGTTGCTGGATCGCAAGGATATGGCTGGGGCGCAGGAGGCGTTTGCGCGGGCGGTTACGTTGGACCCGACGCACCCCGACTATGTGCGGGCAGTAACAGTGACGCGGGAACACCGGGTGAGCGAGTTGATTCAGCAGGCGGCCAAGGCCAGGCTACAGAGCCGGCCGAAAGACGCGGACACGCTGATCGCTGAAGCCCGGGCGATCGATCCGGACAATGAACTGGTGATGCAGCATGCGAATGCCGCGCCCGTAACTCCGCTGCAGAAGCTGATTGCGAAGCCGGAGATTACCTACACGACGCCGATTGAGGTGGAACCCACGCCGGGTCCGCAGGACTTCCATCTGCGCGGCGATGCTCGTCAGGTGTTGACGCGGGTGGCGTTGGCTTACGGGATCAAGGTGATTTACGACGAGGCGGCCACGCCCTCTACCGCCGATGTGCGGTTTGATATGGACAAGAGCCCGTACACGGAGGCGATGCCTATCCTGTTGCGGATGACGCATCTGTTTGCGGTACCGGTGGACGCGAAGACGCTGCTGGTGGCGAAGGATACGGAAGAGAATCGGCAGAAGCTGGAACGGCAGGTTGAGGAGACGATCTACATTCCGGCCAGCACAACCGAGCAGATGAACGAGCTGACGAACATCATCAAGAATGTGTTCGATGTAAAGCAGATTGCGCCGTCACTGAGCAGCGGGACAATCGCGATTCGGGCTTCGGCACCGACTTTGAAGGCGGTGAACTACACCTTGGCCGACATGTTGGATGGCGGAGCCGAGGTGGAGCTTGAGATCAAGCTGATCAGTGTGGATAAGAACCGGACGAGCAACCTGGGGTCGAGCCTGCCGACGTCGGGATCGGCGTTTAGCGCGGCTTCGGAGGTTCAGTCGTTTGTTGCGGCGAACCAGTCGACGGTGAATACCGCGATCTCCTCGGGTGCGCTGGTGCCGTCGGGAAGCCAGGCGCAGCAGTTGATCGAGGAGGCGGCGTTCCTAATTCTGAGCGGGCTGGCGACGGATGCAAAGCTGACGAACGTCATCTCCTACTTTGGGCATGGGCTGACGCTATTTGGGGCGAGCATTGGTGGCGGCGGTACGCTGAACTTTGGTCTGAACTCTTCGGAGTCGCGTGCGCTGGACGACATTACGGTGCGGATTGGCAATAAACAGACGACGACACTGCGGGTCGGCGAGAAGTATCCGGTGACTACGGCGACTTACGGCAGTGGAGTTTCGAGTTCGACGGCCGCGGCGCTGAAGGGCGTGACGGTCAACGGGGTGAACGCCAGTTCCCTGCTGAACCAATACCTCGGTAGCGGGTCTACCGGGACGGTGCCGATGGTGCAGTACGAAGACCTGGGGATCACGCTGAAGACTACGCCGACGGTGATGCGGTCGAACCTGGTGAGCCTGCATATCGACATGAAGGTGGAGGCGTTGACGGGGACGAGCCTGAACAATATTCCGGTGTTGACGAGCAGCGTTTACACGTCGGACATTACGGTTCCGGAGGGGCAGACGGTGGTGATGCTGTCGGATATGAGCCGGACAGAGTCGGCGGCGATTAGCGGACTGCCCGGGCTGGGTGAGTTGCCGGGCTTCCAGCAGACTTTGGCGGACATGATGAAGGAGACGGCGGGCTCGGAGCTGGTTCTGCTGATTACTCCGCGGCTGGTTCGTCATCGGGCGAATAGCCTGTCGAGCAAGGCGATTCGGTTTAGTACGTCGGTGCCACAGGAAAACTAAGGCGGGTCAATAAAGACGGGGGTTTGGGCCGCGTTGACCTGAGACCTAAGAACCGTTATAGTTACAGAGGTACGAGCGGGAGTAGCTCAGTGGTAGAGTGCTTCCTTGCCAAGGAAGATGTCGCCGGTTCGACCCCGGTCTCCCGCTCCAACAAACCCATCTGCGGTAACCTTCACACAAAATGGAACGTTACGGACGTTGCGAGAATCAAGCAGGGGCGCGGTACCCAAGTGGTAAGGGAGAGGTCTGCAAAACCTTTATGCGTCGGTTCGATCCCGACCCGCGCCTCCAATTTATTCCATTGAAAACAATAGACTTATCCAAACAGGCTATTGTTT
>JAYVZU010000507.1:0-3541 GCA_043783075.1 Rhodanobacteraceae bacterium | reverse complement strand
ACTGCACATCACTCAACTCATAGCGACTAACGGTCATGTAGACAGAACATCAAATCCAACGGCCGCCGCAAAGTCTATATGTCGATACTGCCTAGCAGCTTAAATGAAAAAAATCGGGGGCCTGTTAGCTCCCGATACCTTTTTGGTTGTTAGTAGAGAATACGCAAGCTGAACTGCAGATCGCGCGGATCGTACGACTGTGTAATGGCACCGAAGCTGGTTGATCCGAACTGCGTTCCCGCAGTAAGTGGGTTGAAGAAGTTCGGATGGTTTAGCAGGTTGAACGTCTCTGCGCGGAACTGGCCGCTGACATGTTCGTAGATTGGGAAGCTGCGGGAGACAGTCAGGTCCAGCGTAGTGTACTTCGGTCCGATAACCTGATTGCGGCCAGCGCTCCCAAAACGCGTCTTTGGTGCAAGCTGGTATGCAGAGGTATTGAGCCACTGCGCCACAGTCTTCGGTCTTGCGTTGGGGTCGCCGATCAGATCGGGACGATCCGTCCCGGCGAACGATCCGCTGTTGTTGCTGGAGGAGTTTGTCACGGTGAACGGACGTCCGGTCTGGAACTGCTAGATGCCCGATAACTGCCATCCACCAGCCAGCGCACTGCCAAACGTGAGTTCAGCATCGCGTGACCCTTGCCAAACGGAAGCTGCGCAACCGGGCTAAAGATGAGGCGGCGCGCCACATTGAAGTCCGAGACGGCACGTTCTGCGCGCAGATTGTAGATATTCTGCGAAGCGCCCGAAGAGTTGCTACCCGAGCCGATACCACCACCGCCGTCAATCGACTTACCCCACGTATACGCGAGCGTAAACGTCAAACCATGCGAGTAAGACTTCTTCAGGCTGTTCTGCCACGAGTGAAACTGAGAGTTCGCACGCGTGTCCTGAGTGTTGACCGTGGAGAAGTTAGGGAATGGCCGCATGGCCTGAGTCGTGGCTGCACCGACGGCCAGGTTGTTCACATTGATCTGGTTCAGGTTGATTGACAGCGGAAGGCGAGTGCCCTTCGAACCGAAGTACATGGTCTCAAACACCAGTGACTTGCCGATCGCCTGCTGCACACCGAGGCTCCACTCCGTGATGTATGGTGTCCGGTAGTTGGGGTTGATGCTCAGAGGCGACAAACTTGCCGCGCAGGTTGTGCCATTGGTGTACTGCACATTGCCCGGGCCAATGCCGTAGAACGGAATGCTGCCGCTCGGGAATGGATTCGCAAGCGATTCATTCGAAGGCACCGTAACCTTCGACGTGTAAGTCGGCACAAGGCGTAACGGATATTGCGTACCCGTATTCAGGAACTGGTTATACAGCAGAGGTGCGTTGTAGAACTCACCAAAGCCACCCTTGATCACAGTGCTTTCCTTCTTCAGTGGCTGCCAGGAGAATCCGATTCGTGGGGCAAAGTTATTCCAGTCAAAGTTATACAGATGGGTAAAGGTGGGGCCAGCCTGCGCGAATGTGCCTGTATCGATGTTGAACTCCGATACCGTATTATGTGGCGAGTAAACAGGTTGGTCCATCTCCCAACGCAGACCAAGGTTCAGGGTCAGGCTAGGCGTTAGCTTCCAGTCGTCCTGAACAAACAAGTGGTCGGAGCGAAAGTTGAGATAAACAGTACCTGCCGTCGTACCAACGCTGCTGGTGTAGGGCATACCAAGCAGGAGGTCGGCCATCGAGTCGCCGGTGAACCCGCTGGCACTCTTGTTAGCCGACTTCAAGCTTGCGTCGTTATAAGTGAACGCCCCGCGACCCGAACTCGTGATCACGTTGGTTGAGTTGGCGAACAGAAAGTCGCCGCCAGCCTTTACGGTGTGGGCACGGTGGTTCCATGTCAGTACGTCGACCAGCTGGTAGTGGTTATCTCAGCGATTCTGAGGAAGGTTCGTTGCACCACCAATGGTTGAGTAACCAGAGGCCTGCGTGTTCGGCAGGCCAAGATTATTGGCATAGCCGGCCTGAGTGAAGTACGAACCGCCAGGTAGACCGGCGTAGTTGCTGCCGATCGCCGTGTTGTCTTCCTGAATGCGAGTCTGCTGCAGGCGCTGGAAGCCGACCCGGAAATCATTGAAGATACTCTGCGTGATCAGGCGGTTGTAAGAGACGTTGATCAGTGCCGAAATTTGATTCGTGTAGCAGCCAAACTTCGGAACTACATAGGACGAGCACAACGAGTTCGATGTTTCAAACGCAGGGTCCTTGAAGAAGTTCCACGATCCGGAGACCAAGTCCTTCTCCGAGATCTTGTGGTCAATGCGCAGGGACTCTTCATCGATATCTTCGGTGCGAGTCTCCTGGAAGGCGTAGTTGGTGCTTGTACCGGCCGAGGTTGGCACCGGGAATCCAAGCTTGGCAATCGTCTGTCCAGCTATGCCAGCGACCGAGCTCCATTGAGCTGGCAACTGGGTGGCAAGGTTGTAGCCACCACCCGCCAGCTGTGGGATCACCTTGCCGGTTGTCGGGTCGTACAGCGTCGCGGTTGAGGGGAAGATACCATTCAGCATCGCCTGCGTCGGAACCGTTGCGAGCGCAGTCACCGCGCGCCGAATGCGCTGGCCTTCATAGCCGAAGAAGAGGAAGGTACGGTTCCTCACAATAGGTCCGCCGAGCGTTGCTCCAAAGGTGTTCTGCTTGAACGACGGGGTCTTTGCACCCGATGCGGTGAAGTAGGGCTTCGCATCGGTGAACTCGTTCCGCAGAAACTCATACACCGAGCCATGGAAGCCATTGGTGCCGGACTTCGTAATGATCGAGACCTGTCCACCAGACATCCGGCCATACTCTGCCGGGTACACACCGGTCAGAAGGCGGAACTCCTGAATCACTTCGACCGATGGCCGGAACGAAGGCTGTGCGACGCCCATGTCGTTGTCGTAGATACCATTCAGCGTGAACTGGTTGCTGATCTCGCTCACACCCGCGATGTTGATACCGCCGCGGAATCCAAGCGTCGAGTTCTGCGCCGGTTGATAGGCCGCAGGGGAGAGCAGAGCAAGGTTATAAAATTGGCGGTTCGCCAGTGGAAGTTCAACGACTTGTTTGTTGTCGATGACCGTACCGTTCGAGGAGGTTTGCGTCTGAAGTAGAGATTCCGCTGCCTCGACGTTCACAGTATCCGTCGTACCGCCGACGGCCAGGTTGATCGGCAATTCCTGCGTATCGCCGACTTTCAGCGCGATGCCGGTCAAAAGCGTCGTGGTAAAGCCGGGCATCGTCGTCTTCACCTCGTACGGTCCGGGCTGCAATCCTGTGACCTGACAGCGACCTTCGGCATCGCTTACAACAGTGCGGACGGCTCCGGCAGCGATATTCTTCACCGTCACTGTGGCCATCCCGATGGCGGCACCTTGTACGTCGAGTACGTGTCCATTCAGCGTCGCGGTTACCGTTTGCGCAAAGCTCGGCAGGCAGCAGGGCAGCGCGAGAGCGATCAACAAAGTGATCGAACGACAGATACATGAGTAGCGTCTGCGCACGAGTGACGACATGGTGGAGCCTCCAGATTGTTTGGGTGTACCGTTGAAACCTGACTACGATGA
>JAYVZU010000506.1:0-10666 GCA_043783075.1 Rhodanobacteraceae bacterium | reverse complement strand
CGGCTGCGCTGAATATTCAATTCCTCCGCGATACGACGGAGAATATCGCCACAGTGGCAGGTGGCGCAGGGTTGATCTCGTACACCCCGGTAGGGGATGAGTCTTTATTTGACGGCCTGTTGCCGGAGACATTTGCTCTGGTTCCACAGCGTGGCCATAGCTTTGGCGAGCGGTTGCTGGCGGCGGCAGAAGATATTCTGGCAATTGGATATGGAGCGGTTTGTCTTATCGATTCAGATTCGCCGACTGTGCCGACTGCAGCTTACGCGCACGCTGTGGAGGCGTTGCACCAGCCAGGGGATCGCGTCGTTCTGGGGCCGTCGGACGATGGCGGTTACTATCTCATCGGGTTGAAGCAAGCACGTCGCGAGCCCTTTGAACGGATCACCTGGAGCACAGCAAGCGTTTTAACTGAGACGCTGGAACGGTGTGTAGAAGCAGGGCTGGAGGTCGTATTGCTACCGACCTGGTACGACGTCGACGATGCGGCTACGCTGGATATTTTGAAGGCTGAGTTGCTCAATGGCCACGAGCCAGCGTTTGCAACCATGCCGGGGTACCAGGCTCCGCATACACGAGAGTTTCTGGCGACGCTTGTTGCGGGGCACGCAAAATGATGGAGACTCGCAAACTGATTTGGCCGTGGCTGACGAATGCGTTACTGATCGCGATTGGCTGCGCGATGGTGGGCTTCACGCAGCAGTTGATCCGCGAGTACGACAGCTTTTCGATTGGATTCTCCGGTGTTTCAAGTTGGATGGTCGGGCTATATCTTGCCGCAGTCCTGGTCTTTTTGATTAAGCCATCGAACGTAAATCGGTACACGTTTTGGATTATCGTTTTATTCGCTGTGCTCTGTCGGTTGGTGGCACTATTTCCAGAGCCGCATCTATCGACAGACGTATATCGCTATGCTTGGGATGGCGTGGTACAGCATGCGCACATCAATCCGTACCGATACGTTCCGGGAGACCCCGCACTAACTTTTCTGCGAGAGCCGAATCAGGATTTGTTCGATAACATCAACCGTCGAGACTACGCACGGACAATCTATCCGCCGGCTGCGCAGATGCTGTTTTACCTGATTACATTTGTGTCGCCTACGGTGACGTTCATGAAGGTAGCAATGGTGCTGTTCGAGGGCCTGACGATGTTGGGCCTGGTGAAGTTGCTCCGTGCGATGGGGCTGCAGCGCGAGTGGACGCTGTTGTATGCATGGTGCCCGTTGTTGATCTGGGAGTTCGCAGGATCAGGCCATCTGGATTCAATGGTCATCGCATTTATCGTATTCGCTCTGCTTTATCGATATCGCGAACAGCCAGTGTTGACTGGTTTATTTCTGGGTCTGGCTGTGCTCACAAAGTTCTATCCGCTGGTGCTGTTTCCAGCACTGTATCGGCGTGGTGACTGGAAGATGCCAGCTACCATGGCAGGTCTGGCGTTAGCCCTGTATGCGCCGTATCTTTCCGTTGGGAAGACAGTGTTCGGTTTTCTGGGTGGGTACGTAGAGGAAGAGGGAATTGCGTCCGGGACTCGCTATTTTCCGCTGGAGCTTATCCAGCATTTACATCCGATTCCAAATGCGGCTTACATGGTGTTCGTGGCATTCGTATTTATTGGGTTGATGGGCTGGGCCTGGCAGACTGCGTGTCGTCGTGAGAGCGTGGCGAATGCATTTTTATGGCCGGCCTTTGGGCTAGCGTTGGCTTTGATGCTATTGTTCTCGCCGCATTATCCCTGGTATGTAGCTTGGTTGGTTCCATTTCTTGTTTTGCTGCCAAACCTAACTACGATGACTTACATTTGTGGTCTCTTTTATCTATGTACAACAGCGTTGGCAGAGGGATACGGACCGAAACAATTTGAGTTGAACGAGATTTTATACGGTTCTGTTGCCATCGCTTTTATGATCGAGATGATTTGCCGGAGAATGCCGATGGTTCGCAATTTCATGCACAGACGTAGCCGCACTTTGGCAGCTATAGCGGAATAGTCAGGAGAGACTTGATGAACACACTACTACCAATATTGCCGCCAGACAATTTACTTGAAAAAAGCGAAACTCTGAGCCCTGCCGCGCAGGCTGCGGAAGAAGAAAAGAACCGCATGCGACGGTACTTCCAGAAGACAGAAGACGCGCTTGGGCCAACGGCTGATCATGAGCCGGTTTGTCTGTATCTGGAGACCACCAACCGGTGTAACTTGCTCTGTACTACTTGCCCGCGGACCTATGAACAACTAGAGCCCGAAGCAGATATGTCGTGGGAGTTGTTTACTTCACTCATCGATGAGTACCCGAATATTGCCCGTGTCGTGTTACACGGCATCGGCGAGCCAATGCTGGTGAAGGATATTGCACAACGGGTGAAGTATCTAAAGGACCGCGGCGTGTATGTTCTGTTCAACACGAACGGAACACTGCTCAATGAGGTGAACGGTAAAGCCCTGATTGATGCCGGTCTCGATGAACTGCGGGTGTCGCTGGATGCCGCTGAGAGCGATGTCTATCAGATGGTTCGTGGCAAGGATTTCTTCGATAAAATCGTCGAAAATGTTGGACGCTTCACGGCCATGCAGCGCGAATTGAATGCACCCAAACCCCGCGTAAGTCTATGGCTTACTGGCTTGCGCGAAACCGTCGACCAGTTACCGAACTTTGTGCGGTTGGCCCACAAGGTTGGAGTCTTTGAGGTCTATCTGCAGCGGCTCGTTTTCTTCGAGGACCCGATGAGCGACAAGTCACTCGCGCGTGCCGAGTCGGCCCTCTTTGAGCACACCACTGCGCGGGAAGAGGCGTTGATTCAAGAGGCCGAGAACGTCGCAAAGGAACTCGGCGTGATGTTCTCGGCATCCGGCGCGGTTGATCCCGGCGAGTCGATCAAGAAGCAGAAAGATGATGCTCCTTGGTCGCTATGTCGTCGGCCGTGGTCGTTGATGTACATCACGGCGAATGGGCGGGTACTGCCTTGCTGTATCGCACCGTTCTCAATGAAGGGCTATGGTGCTTTCACGCTCGGCGACGCCACTCAGGCTACTTTGAAGGAGATTTGGAATGGCAACGAGTATCAGCGGTTCCGCGAGGGTTTGCTGACAAGCGCACCGCCGCCAGCTTGCGCGAATTGTGGGTTGCGGTGGAGTTTGTAGTTCCCGTCGGAGCACGGGCTCGGTCTTCGAGCCATGAGTGAGAGTGACCCTAAGTATGCAAGTCTCCATCATCATCCCGGCACTGAACGAAGCGGAATCCATCGGCCACGTCGTTGCCGAGATGCCGTGGGACCAGATCGCGGAATGCATTGTGGTGGACAACGGCTCGACCGATGGAACGGCAGACATAGCCCGAGCGGCTGGCGCTCGCGTGACCACATCGCAGCGTGGATATGGAGCGGCTTGTTTCGCGGGATCGCTCGCAGCAAACCCCGACAGTGACATTCTGGTCTACATGGATGGCGATGGGTCCGACGTGATCGCCGACCTGCCACGTTTAGTCGGGCCGATTGCCTTGGGCGAAGCGGACTTTGTGATCGGGTCGCGGATCAAGGGGAACCGGGAGCCGGGTTCGATGCTGCCGAGCCAGGTGTTTGCCGGACGTTTGGTCGGCTCGCTGCTGCGGGTATTTCAGGGAGTTCACTACACCGATATGGGACCGTTTCGGGCGATTCGGCGATCTTCGCTGGAAGCGATGGGAATGTCGGAGCTCACCTACGGATGGAACCTCGAGATGCAGATCAAGGCAGCCCAGCAGGGCTTGCGGATTCGTGAGATTACAGTGAATTACCGCAGGCGGATCGGTGGTATTAGCAAAGTGTCTGGCGATTGGAAAGCATCGATCAAAGCGGGGGGAAGGATTCTGGAGGTTTTATGGCGCGTCGGAATGCGGCAGCGGGGTGGCTTTTAGGGTTCGTAACGTTGCAAAATTTCGCGTGACGACAAAATCCAGTGGTTCTTCACCTCGTCCACGATGAAGCGCATTTTGGGCAGGTAGAATCGGGGCATGTCGAATCACAAGAGTCGTCGAGAGTTTGTCGCGGAGGTGTCTGCTATGGCGCTGGGTGCCGCAGGGTTGGTCGGTTGCAAAGATCAGAAGCAGGCAACACCGGGTGCGCCAACAGCGTTTGGGACGGCTCCAGCGGTGGGCCCGGAAGTCACCACAGCGACGTTTGCAGAAGCTGAAAAGCTGCTGCAGGCTCCGCTGAATGAGAAGGATCGCACGCAGGCAGCGGGGAACTGGCGGCAGGCCATGGCGGGTCTGACCGAGCGGCGGGTAGGCCCGAATAAGCTGGCGATCGAAGCAACCATTGCACCCTATTCGACATGGAATCCCGTCTTGCCGGGCCAGTCGCACGGCCCAGACCGAGATGTATTGGTGCGGTCAACGGGGCCCGTGCCGGAGCTACCGCAGTCCGATGCGGAAATCGCGTTTGCTCCGGTGACCACCCTATCGCGGTGGATTGAGACTCGGAAGATTACATCGGTGCGGCTTACCAATATCTATCTAGCCAGAATTGAGAAGTACAACCCGTCGTTGCGTTGCGTCATTACTGCTACACCGGAGATCGCGCTGCAGCAGGCTCGTGCGGCCGATCAGGAGATTGCAGCAGGGAAGTATCGCGGACCTCTGCATGGAATCCCGTGGGGTGGGAAGGATTTGTTGGACACCGCCGGAATTCGCACGACCTATGGGGCTGAGTTCTACGAAAATCGAGTGCCGGCGGCCGATGCATCAGTGGTGGCTCGGCTGCACACCGCAGGAGCGGTCATGGTAGCGAAGCTATCTATGGGAGCTTTGGCGCTAAACGACATCTGGTTTGGCGGGCAGACCATGAATCCCTGGCTTCCAGAAGAGGGAGCAAGCGGGTCGTCGGCGGGGCCGGGATCAGCCACGGCAGCCGGCCTGGTCGGGTTTTCGATCGGGTCGGAGACAGGCGGATCGATCGTCAGCCCGAGTATGCGGTGCGGGGTTGCCGGGCTGCGGCCAACGTTTGGTCGCGTACCTCGCTCCGGTGCGATGACGCTCTGCTGGTCGCTGGATAAGCTAGGGCCGATGACGCGTACGGTCGAGGACGCAATACTGGTGCTCCACGCGATTCAGGGGCCGGACTCCGGCGATCTGGACAGCGTAGCGGCGAAGCTGGACTACGACTCTGCAGCTCCGGTGAAGGGGCTGCGCGTGGGTTATTTCCCACAGTGGATGAAGGACGCTCCGGCAACCGACGTAGATCGAGCCGCACTGGCAGATCTGGAGAAGCTAGGTTTGAAGTTGGTGCCGGTCTCCCTACCGGATTGGCCCTATAGCTCGCTAAATACGATACTGTTTGCCGAGTCGGCCGCAGCGTTTGAGGAACAGACGCTCGATGGCCGAGTCAATCAGTTGAAGGTGCAGGTACCAGATGCCTGGCCGAATACATTCCGGCAGTCGCGGTTTCTGTCTGCGGTGGATTTCGTGCAAGCCGATCGTTTGCGGCGGAAGGTCGCCATGGAAATGGCCCGGGTGATGGGCGAGGTAGACCTGTTGCTCGTCCCCAGCCTGCGGGATGAAATGCTGACGATCTCGAATCATACGGGGCATCCATCACTCACCGTGCGGACGGGTTGGGTGGAGGTTGCGGAGGCGCGCAGTGATTGGGCTCCCGACCCCGCGAATCCGCTACCGAAATTTTCTCCAGCGCGCAAGGTTCCGCATGGTGTGACGCTGATTGGGCGGCTGTTTGAAGAGGGAACCATCGCGCGGGTTGGAATGGCTTTAGAGCGGCATTCTGGCGTTTCAACGCAACATCCGGCAGGCTTCGGGGTATGAAGAACTAACAATACGAATTCCAGGAGAGCCGAATGAAGCGTTGGATTGTTTCGATGTCGATGGTCTGTGTGTTGGTGGCTCCGGTTTGTCTTCTGGCTCAGGATGCGCCGCAGGGTAGGTCGCCAGACCAGATCTTGAAAGTGTATGACGCGAAGCTAATACTGACCGAGGATCAGAAGCTCCTGTTGCGACCGTTGATTGCAGATCGCCAGTTGAAGATAAAGGAGTTACGCCAGGATCAAGCCATGCGTCCCCGCGAAAAGCTCAAGAAGTTGGAGTCGATTACGGACAACGTGGATAAGAAAATCAATGCGGTCCTGACTTCAGGCCAACGGCCAAAGTACGCGGAGATGGAGAAAGAGATGATGGACCAGATTAAAGAGCGTCGGCAACGCGGGAAGGCTGCGTCAAACTAGGAATTTGGCGTACAACCCCTGGCAAAAGGCTCAATTTGGAAATCGTGTGGCTTTCAGGCACCAAAATAATGTCGCGAACCGTCTTATGGTTTGTGTCGTCATTGCCGTTAATCCATTCGTAAGTCGAGTCAAGGCAAAGCCACAAAGGTGTTAGCCGGTGTCACTCGTGTGGGATGTGCCCAATGAGTGCCGTCAGTGAATCTATTGGAGTGGCAGTTAAAATCGGCCTTCAGGAGACGAAATGCGAATGATTTTGGCAGGTTTTTTAGGTTGGTTGAAGATGAAGCACACGACCAACGAGTCTCTGAAGGTGGTAGACACTGCGATCACGGTAGTAGTCACGCTGCTTGTAGCGGTGACATGGTCCGTGCTGCATCGGTAGGTTTGGTCTGCTAGCGCACGTGCAGAGCTACCAGAGTTTCATCGTCGAAGTGTTCGGCACCAGATTGGTGGGTGGTGACGGCTTCGAGGATCGCATCGACCGCACTTTGTGCCGTTCCAGCTGCTGTGGGGTGATGCTGGAGCAGGCTTTTTAGGCGTTCACTTCCAAATTCTTCGCCGCGTGAGTTGATCGCATCGGTGATGCCGTCGGAGAAGAAGACGGCAAGGTCCCCGGGTGCGAGTTGCAGCGTCATCTCATCGTAAGTCGCGTCGGGAAACAGGCCGAGAGGGAACCCTTCGACCTGGAGCGTACGTGTTTCTAATGCGTCGGTCAGTGAACCCTCGCGGGTCACGAGCAGAGGCTGGACCGAGCCAGCATTCGACAGCGTAAGCGTGCGTGTGCAGTCATCCCACAGGGCAAGCAGCATCGTTACATACTGACCATCCAGCTTACGTTCCTGCAGTTGATTGTTCAGGACCGCGAGCAGTCTTGCGGGTGGCAGGTGGCGCGAGGCAAGCGAACGCAGGATTCCAGACACCAGTGCTGCGTACAGCGCGGCGGGTGCCGCCTTCCCAGACACATCCCCCAGAACGAGTAGTGTGCGGTCTGCGCAGCCATTCGTCGTGTAGTCGATGAAGTCGTACAGGTCGCCCCCGATGGAGCGCGCAGGGCGGAAGCTGGCAGCGATTTCGGCGTTATGCGGTGTCGGTGGCTCGGATGGCAGCAGGCGGAGCTGAACCTGGCGCGCCATGTCGAGGTCGCGCTCCATGCGCTGTTCTTCCTCGTGGATGCGCTGGTACAGCCGTGCGTTCGCGATGGAGATTGCAATCTGCGCGGCGAGGGTCGTGAGTGTCCGCTGGTGGTCCTCGTTGTAGTAGTTGACGCGGGTATGCTCCAGGTCAATGACGCCGATGACCTTGCCCTTGTAAATCAGCGGGACCGTGAGCTTCGAGCGGGTCTCGGGGTGGACTGTAACGTAACGCGGATCTTTGCGGACGTCGGGCGCAAGAATTGGTGCGCGCTCTTGTGCAGCGGCGCCAATAATGCCCTGACCGAGCAGGATGTTTCGCTCCCGTGTAACTCGCTCGCCGTAGCGTGTGGAAAAACGATGTTCAAACTGCTGATTGCGTTCGCTCCACAGCAGAATCGTGAACATCTGGAAGTCGATAACGCGTTTTAGCAGCGTGCCGATGCGCTCAAGGAGATCGTCTGGATCGAGGATGGACGTAATCTCGCGGGAGATTTCGTGCAGGACAGTCAAGGTCTGCGCCTGGCGGGACACGCGGGTGTAGAGGCGCGCATTTTCAACCGCAATGGCGACCCGGGATGCCGTAAGTTCAAGCAGGCGCTGGTGGTCGGGCGTGAAGAACGCCGGAATCTCGGATTGCAGGTCGAGTACACCGATAACCTTATTCTTGACGATCAACGGGACGGCAAGCTCGGAGCGGACGTTGGAGTTCGCATTGATGTAGTTCTCAAGCAGGGTTACGTCTTCCACCAGAATGGACTTGCGTTGCAACGCAGCCTGTCCGACGACTCCGCGGCCCAGCTTGATGCGGATACGTTCAATATCCGACGTGTGGCCTGTCTGGAAGCGCATCCACAGCTCGTGAGTGCGGTCATTGATCAGCAGAATGGCGAAGATGCGGTAGTCGATGACGGCGCGAACCAGGTCGGCGACGCGATGAAGCAGGGTATTCAGCTCTAACGTTGTGTTTAACGCGTCGGCCAACCGGAGAAGGAAGTCGAGCTGCAGCGGCTCGACCCGGATGTTGGGCTCGGGTGCATGCGAGTGCAACAGGGCGCGCGATGTCGATTCCGCGGGGCGGTAGTCGCCTTCGAGGGGGATGTGCTCCGCTTCGTTTGCGGGTTTGGAAAAAGGGGGCATTAGCCCGATAATACTACCCCCGGGGCTGCGGACTTCTCGACAGAAATCGGGTGAAGCTTCGCTCGCGTCAGCATCTGGTATCCGTAGACGTCGGGATCTAGTATCCGTTGGACTGTGGTGCGGGTTCTGACCTGCCAGCGAGCTCCGACAGGATGCGGACGCTGGCGCTGGCGCCGATTCGGGTGGCCCCGGCAAATAGCATTGCGGAGGTGTCGGCCAAAGTGCGGATTCCGCCGGAAGCCTTGACCCCTGCTCGGGAGCCAGCGACACCGCGCATGAGGGCGATATCGTCGACAGTGGCTCCTCCTGTGGAAAAGCCGGTCGATGTCTTAATAAAATCGGCACCGGCCGAAAGGGCAATCTCTGACGCGCGCAGCTTCTCCTCAAATGTGAGCAGGCAGGTTTCAAGAATGACTTTGACGATAGCTCCGGCGCCGTGGGCCAGTTCGACGACACCTCGGATGTCCTGCCGAACGAGATCGTAGTCTTCTTTGGTCCCCGACTTGAGCAGTCCGACATTCAGGACCATATCGACATCGTGAGCGCCATTCTTGATAACTCGCGCGGTTTCATCACGCTTCGAGGCGGAAAGTGTGGCCCCAAGCGGGAAGCCCACAACCACGCCGACTGGGACGCCGGTCCCGGCAAGAGTTTCGGCGGCAAGCGAGACCCAGTAGGGGTTGACCATCGCACAGGCAAAATGATGTTCGGCGGCCTCGTGACAAAGCTGGATGACCTGGGCCCGGGTGGCCTCGGGTTTCAGTAAGGTGTGGTCAAGAACTGCAGCCAGCAAGGCGCCCGAGGAGAGTGTGCGGCCAGCAAAGGCCGTTGCGTCGAACTGGAGTGTGTCTGTGGAACCGGGGGTCGAGATGCTCATGAAACTCCTGCGGGGCGGGTTCCGCCCGGTTGCGTTCTATCATACGAGGGTTACTGGAGGTTGTCTTTGCAAGGTCGTGAGCCACGATGCTTGTGTGGGCAGTGCGACTGAAATGAAAGATTTCAACAGGAAAATGTTGATAAGGGAACAGTTGACGAGAGAATGACAATTTCGTGACAACTTCAATAGATGAACGGAATAGTCTCCGTGTTGCTGGCAGAAATGAAAAACCAGCGGAACCTCATGTCCGTACGCGTCATGAGGCACAGAGAGAGGCAGTTATGCAGATGTCGGAGATGCAGAAACAGAAGGGTCCGGGAACCAATGCGGCCATACCGATACGGCAGCGTTGGCTGAAGACAGCAACCCTGGGTGTGGCAGGCCTTGCGATGGCGTTGGGTTGCAACGCGGCGTTTGGGCAGACGACAGGCGGCGTCTATCAGGTGACTAATATCCTTTCCGACGGGTTTGTCCCGGCGGCCACGGTTGACGCAGGGTTCGTCGATCCCTGGGGTGTTTCCGGCACAAGAACACTCTGGATCGATACAGCGGTCACTGGGTTCAGCTACGTAGTGCCGATAGTGACTCCAGCACCTCCAGCTCTCCCCATCGCATTCAAGGCGATTGTGCCACCAGCGCCGGGTACCACTGGGGCGGGGCAGCCGACGGGTACGATCCAAAACACATCAACCGGCTTTATTCTCTCGAATGGGATCAAGGCTTCGTTCTTGTTTGCGACCCTCGACGGCACGATTTCTGGTTGGAACTCAGCGACATCGGCCGGGGGAAACGTCTCGCTGATCGCCGTCAATAACAGCGCAAAGAAAGCCGTTTATACCGACATGGCGCTCCTCACCAACACCACCGGAACCTTTGTGCTGGTACCGAACTTCGGGGCCGGAGCCAACGTTGAGGTCTACAACACGAGCTTCCAGCTTTCGCCGCTGGCGGGTTCGTTTACCGATCCGAACACCCCCGCTGGCTATTCTCCATACGGCATTCATGTCATCGGATCGCAGGTTTACGTCACCTATATGCTGCGGACCGTCCCGCCCACCAGTGCGTATCAGGAAGTTCTGGGCACAAATACCGGGTTTGTTTCGGTCTTCGATCTGAACGGCAATTTTGTATCCCGCGTGGCAACCGGCGGCCCCCTCAATGCCCCCTGGGGTGTGGCGATTGCGCCGGCTGGCTTTGGAATCTTCGCCGGCGACCTGTTGATTGGAAACTTTGGCGACGGCGTAATCACCGCTTACAACCCAACAACCTTCTCGTTCCTCGGAACGTTGTCGGACGCAAGCGGCAATCC
>JAYVZU010000505.1:0-3560 GCA_043783075.1 Rhodanobacteraceae bacterium | reverse complement strand
GGCGAGGCCATGGTCGCCCAACTCCTAGGCCAGCCCGTCGACCTCTCCCCAACCGACTTGTCATCCTTCGCCGAAGGCGGAGGACCCGCTTCTGCTCTTGAATCCGACGACGACCTCCCGGGTGCCCCATCTCAATCGGCTCCATCGATTGAGGTGGGGTCGAAGAAAGCCCTCATCCACTCCATCTCCGACCTCTACCACCTCACCCAATCCGACCTCCTCACCCTGGACCGCGTAGGCGAGAAGACCGCCGACGCCCTCCTAACCCAGATCGCCAACTCTAAAAAGGCGCCACTCGCCCGCCTCATCCTCGGCCTCGGCATCCGCCACGTAGGCGAGGCGACCGCCAAAGCCCTCGCCAACCACTTCGGCTCCCTCGACGACATCATCGCCGCCACCCCCGAAACCCTCACTCAGATCAACGACATTGGCCCCGTAGTCGCCGCCACTATCCACGACTTCTTTCAAATCACTCAAAACCTCGTCCTGATCGAACGGCTCCGCGAAGCCGGCCTGAACTTCACCGCTGAAAAGCGCGCCACTACCTCGCAGCTCTCCGGCCAGACCTTCGTCCTGACCGGAACGCTCCCGACCCTAACCCGCGACACCGCCAAAGACCTCATCGAAGCCGCCGGCGGCAAAGTCTCTGGCTCCGTCTCCAAAAAAACCAATTACCTGGTAGCAGGAGAAGACGCCGGCAGCAAATTGGACAAAGCTCGCACCCTCGAAGTCCAAATCCTCGACGAATCCGCCCTGCTGGCCCTCTTGAACTCCACCACCTAAGGGGTGCCCGGCCCTCGGCGACAGTCTCATCGTCGACAGGGTGGTGTGATACAGCTCACTGGCAACACCCGTCACGGATCTAGTAAAGCTCGACTGCTTTCCTGACCGGCGCACCATCCATGCCAACCGACCGCGATAAACATTGAATTTACCCTAGCTCCATCTCACTCATCCTGCCTTTAGCCCGCGAATTCCCGTTGAAGCCCTCGATATTGTTATTGTTTGCCATCCGCTTCCCGTCAAGCAAAATATTCTCCGTGCTCGCCATAACCCACATGATGTAAGCAACTTACTCCCAAGTTAAGTCGAACGGTTACTATCCTGCCCAGATATATAATCACGACTCCAAAACCGGCATATCACCTGCAAAACCCGTGACCCTACAATGCTCATCGACAGGCCCTGCCGCGGCACCCTGCGACAGGGACTGCTATCATCCGATAAGGTCGTCGATAAAGTCCGGCCGCGATCTTGCCAAGTATCGCGGACGGACTACCGAATTTTGTGCCGCCCTGTATATAGGTACGCGGCCTTCGAGAGGGTCAAATGAAATTTACCGCCTATTTATTCCTTGTCATTCTTGCCGTCGCGTCGGTTGCCGGGGCGCAAACCAATCTATATAACTCGGCAACAACCAGCTTGGGGTTTATTCAAAGCTCCACTGGAATCCTCTTACAGCCTGGAGACCCTGCATATTGCCACCCTTCGACTCCGATAGCAGTTGCCCCCGGTTCAACCTACTTTACTAGCCAGGAACTTTTAGGCGGAAACGCTGGGATCGCCTATTACAACGGCAGTAATTACGTTGATGGAAGCTCAAGCGGGGTCTCCGCGGGCGGAACGTTTGTTGTTCCAGCAGGCGTGACACAGATTGAGTTTTCAGTCTATTGCTCCATCTCCGCCGCTGAGGTTTTTACCCTCCAAAAGGCAGCGGGTGCAGGAGGCGGAGTCGATGTAGGCACTACTTCGACTGATGCTAAGCAATATAATGTGATATTTGGCGCCAACAATGCAAGCCCTACAGGTGATCACAACTCAGTATTTGGCGTGAACGCCGGTATGAGTTTAACAACCGGCCGTGAAATGACTATTTTTGGGGCTCAAGCTTGCCAAGCCTACACCGGAGTTGCCAATGGGGGCGTTGTTGCCGAGGATGGCTTATCAACCTGCATCGGTTCCTATGCCGGGCTAGCCATGCTAGCGAATAGCGCCCCATTTAACTCCATCGATAACACTTTTGTCGGTCAGAAAGCGGGAGCAAGTATTACTGCAGCCGATTCCGAGGTCATGGTAGGCGCTCATGGCGGAATCGACATTAAGACCGGGGCCTACGATACCGTGATCGGAGCGCACACTATGGACGGCCCCGCTACGCTCAACTCCCGCGGAGTAACTGTGGTGGGCGGAGCTTCGCTCAATGGGATCGGAGACAAGGATCACATCGTCGCAGTAGGCAGCGCGACCGCTCCTGTTCTACAGCAAGCCTCGCAGGATGTCTTTGTTGGGACCAATGCCTATAATCTACTGCACGCGTACAGGTCTGTAATCATCGGCGATAACGCCGGCAATAGCGGCACGACTGTCGACAGCAGTATCATCGTTGGGTTCAATGCCGGACCAAACACTCCATCCAATTCGATCATCGTTGGCCCCTTCGCCGGACTTTATGCGACCGGTGCGGAGGGCACCTACGTCGGCAACCAGGCCGGCAATCAAATTACCACCGGCGCGGACAATGTCTGCCTTGGTCCTTTTTCCTGTGGATTCGTTCACACTGGCGCGAACAACGTCGCCGTCGGCAACCTCGCCGGTAATTCCCTCAGCGGAAACGAGAACTTCACTGTCGCACTAGGCACTGGAGCCACAACTGCCGGTGGGGTAGACAACGCCGCCCAGATCGGCTTCGGTCAAAATGCCACGCCCAACTCCCTGCAGTTCCGCAACACTCAAGTCGTGGACGCCAACGGCGACCTGCACACCGGCACCGTCGCACCCGCCTCATCAGACCCCTGTTCGCCCGGCGCTGTACGCGTAGTTCAACCCTATGTGTACGCCTGCGTAAGCCCGAACACTTGGATGCGCGCCGCTCTCAACGCCTACTAACCATCCGGTTGCATGACATGCGTATAGCCGGCTACCGGATCTGCACCAGCTCTGGTTCCGCATGCTTCGATCCCGGCGGTGTCACCTGGTTCGTCTGCGGCGCTCTCCAGTGGTCGATATAGCTAACCTGGTGAACGCACGAGATCGTGCAGTTCGGAGCACAGCTCTTCTCCGTCACAAACTCCCGCTGCACATCCGCCTTCTTATAATCCGCAATCGGAGTCCCCGGGAACCCACGCTGCTGGGAGCAGTAATGCACCAGCCCAAACTCGCAGATGTACAGATACCGAGCGCCCGCCCGACAACGCCAGTCGTTCGGCTTGCCGTTCGCAATCGCTTCCTGAAAGTGGTTGAACCGAGAATAGCTCCGCCGTGTCAGCTTCCGAACCTTATCCCAGACAGATCGTTCCGCATCGCCCAGCGGCTTCAATTGCCCGCTGCCATCGTGAATAATCCCGATCGTCGACGAGAACCCCAGGCTCAGCGCCCGTTCACTCACCGTCAGCGCGTCTGAAGGATTCGCAACCCCGCCGCCAACGACAGAGTTGATGTTCACATGAAAATCCGCATGCTCCGCCAGCATCTTCAGCTTGGCATCCAGCACCTTCAGGCTCTTCTTCGAGACCTCATCCGGCATCACGTTGTCGATCGAAATCTGCATATGATCGAGCCCG
>JAYVZU010000504.1:0-10722 GCA_043783075.1 Rhodanobacteraceae bacterium | reverse complement strand
GGGATAAAGAACGGATGTTACGAATCGGACCAGATCAGAAGCGTCCAGGGTCACCTCGCAGTTCTCATAACAAACGCCTTATTCGTCCTATCCGTTCTTTATCCCCTTTTTCCGCGCAGTCTTTGTCCTTTTTATCTCTGCTTTAAACCGCGTATCTTAACCACATGCGCATGACCGTTCTAGCCTCGGGTTCCAAGGGCAACTCCACCGTAATCTCTAGCGCCCGCACCCGCATTCTCGTCGACGCCGGCCTCTCCTGCCGCGAGCTCACGCGCCGCATGGCCCTCAAGGGCGAAGACCCCACCACGCTCGACGCCATCGTCATCACCCACGAGCACATCGACCACGTCGGCGGGCTCCCCGTCCTCGCCCGCAAGCTCGGCATCCCGGTCTACTTTACCGAGGGAACCCACCGCGCGTGGGTCCGCATGATCACTCCCAAGACGACGATGTCGTACGCGCAGTGGCTGGAACACATGCAGGCCCAGAAGCTCGCCCGCGCCGAAGCCACTGCTGCTGCCGCTGCCGCCGCCAACGCCCTCGACCCGGAGGTCGCCGAGCCGGTCATCGAGCCACCGCCCGTCCAGGCCGCCATCGACGCCGATCTCGCCACGAAACCCGCCCACTCCCACCGCCTGCCGTCCGAGCCGGAACCCGAGGAGTGTGCCCCCGAGATCGCCGCCAAAGCAGAGAAGGACCCCGCGTTTCTGCCGTCGGTCAATTACTTCCAGCCCGGCACCAACTTCTCCATCGGCGACATCCTCGTCAACCCGTTTACCACCCCCCACGATGCCGCGGACCCCTGCGGCTTTGTCTTTGAGGCCGAAGGCGTCCGTATGGCAGTCGCGACTGACCTCGGCTACATCCCGCCGAATGTGAAGGCCGCTCTCCAACGCATCGACGTCATGGTGCTCGAATCCAACCACGACCTGGAAATGCTGCGTGACGGTCCATACCCTTGGTCGGTCAAGCAGCGCGTCCTTTCCCGCGTCGGCCACCTCTCCAACGACTCCACCGCCCAGTTTCTGGAGCGCGACTACGACGGCCACGCCTCCTGGATCATCCTTGGCCACATCTCCGAGTCCAACAACGTCCCGGAGCTAGCCCGCCTCGCCGCCGAACGCGCCCTCTGCAACCACGGCAGCCTGCTCGGCAACCGCCTCTTGTTAGCCCACCAGTCCACCCCGCTCGACCCCATTAGCCTTTAGCAAAAAAGAAATGACCTCACCGCGGATCTCCACGGATGAACACGGACCAAATCCGCGTCTATCCGCGATAATCCGCGGTAGGCTTTGGCCCGTGTCCTCCATCACGGATAAATCGGCGTCCAACACGTCAGATACCCATAAGTCCGTGTTGTATCTTTCGTTTGCCTTTTGAACCTTTCCCGCCTCAACTTCATCAAAGAGAGGTAGAATTAAGTAGTTCCTATGCCCAACCGAGCACTCACATCCAACTCGAGCACGCTCGACACGAAGTCCTGTACGGACCCAGTTGTCGGAGCAATCCTCTCCGGCTGGCGCTACGACATTTCAAGCATCTCCCCCGAGATGCGCATCGACTACGAGACCCACCTGGCCGAGTGCCCCAACTGTCTTCGCCGCCAGCGCCTCGCCCGCACCATCGACGTCCTGCTCATCTCCATCAGTTCACTGTCGATTGTCGCGTTCCTGCTGATGTCCGTCGTCATGCACCGCGTGGAGACCATCACCCACATCGCCGGCAGCCTTACGGTCCACTTCCGCGAAGCTCCCGTAGTCATCTCGTTGCAGGCCGTAGCTATCGCCGGGCTGGTCATCTCCATGATTCTTTGGGTCCTCGTCGCAATCGCGACGCCGCTACCCAGCCTCGTCAAGGGTATTCCGTCCGACATTCGCCAGCGCTTAGCTCGACGCCACGCCTGATTCGCTTCCTCTCCAATGTCTGATCCTTCTCAAAGCGACCTTGTGTCCTCGTTCTCCCAACCGGCGGTCCCGGTCGGAGAACCGGTCCCCGCTGAGCCGAACTATGCCCCCGGCGAGCCGCCAGAGCGCACCCACTTCAGCGAGTGGGATCCCCGCTCCGCCCCCGGAACCTACTTCCTCATCGCCATCAACGTCGGCGTTTTCCTCTGGATGATCTTGCATGGCGTGTCGATCAACGACCCCACTCTCCCTCAACTCATCCACTTTGGCGCCAATAACGCAGCCTTTGTGCTCGGCGGTCAGTGGTGGCGTCTGCTGACCGCCATCTTCGTCCACATCGGCATTCTGCACATCGCAACCAATATGTGGTGCCTGTGGAACCTCGGCCTGCTGGGCGAGCCTCTGCTCGGGCCGTTCGGCCTGATCGCCGTCTATGTCCTCACCGGTGTCGCCGGAAACCTCGTCTCGATCGCCTGGGACGTCGCCAACGCCCACCTGCAGCACCAACCGCTCCTCTTCATCGCCGGCGTAGGCGCCGGAGCCTCCGGAGCCGTGTTCGGCATCGCCGGAATCCTGATCGTGCTGCTCTCTAACCGCCGCCTGCCAATCCCCTGGGCCGAACTCAAGCGTCTCCGCACGGCTGTCGTCCGCTTTGCCGCAATCAACCTGGTGATCGGAGCCGGCACTATGCTCCCGATCCCGGGCCTGTCGGTCCGGATCGACAACTCGGCCCACATCGGTGGCTTTCTCTCCGGTCTCGCCCTCGGCCCCGCCTTGGTGCCCTTCATGACCGCTGGTCGAGTGCGCTACCTCGGCCGCCAGAAGTTGGTTTTCTTTGGCGCCGCCTTCATCCTGTCGCTGGTCGGGTACTGGCTGGCCAACTTCAAATAAAGCAAGGCGGAACTAGGATCAAAGGGATCAAAGGGATCAAAGGGATAAAAACGGGATAAGAGCAAAACAAAACGCTCAGAACTTCCCCAATCCATGAGGTCATTCTGAGCGCAGCGAAGAATCTCAGTATTTCGTTTTTGCTCTTGCCCTAATAAGTCTTAAGCCGTTGCGTGTCGTGATCCCGTCTTTAAAATCCTTCTGGTCCCCGTAACGCCTTGTTTTTGCCCTAGGTCAGCGCGCTGGAAGCAAACTTCCGCACCATCGCCAGCAGCAGCCGCCGATCGCTATCCGACAAATTAGCCGAGTAGCGCTGCACCTGCGTCAGGAACTTGATCTCCTCTTCGCTAAGGTTCAGCGTAGCGACGTCTTTCCCTACGCTGTCGTCCGCAAAGAACTGAGCCAACTGTAGATCGAGCGCGCCCGCGATCTTCTGCAGCGTCTCCAGTGACGGCACTGTATGCCCGTTTTCAACCCGCGACAAATAGCAGCGGAGAAGGCCCGTCCGCTTTTCAATGTCGCCCTGGGACATTCCCTTTTGCAGGCGAAAGTCACGTATCGTACTGCCGATGTTGTTCGAGATGGACTTCACTGGGGCACTCGCCTGCGCAGGAAGGAATGTTTGCATATCAGCCATTAGCGGTACGGTAATTGGCGCATCAGTCACAGGCAAGTCCAATCTTCACAATGCATCCGATTCCCGTACCCATGCAGATTCCTATGTCGTTGTAGGTTCGCGCGCCCAACCCTTCAACCAACACTTGAGCAAGGTTGCCCGCGTGAACCAATCACAACATTATCTTAATAGTAAACCCCAACTTATGCCCGCTTCAGCAAAACTCAACGCAACGGGCGCAGAGAAAAGCGGGAAGGTTCGCTACGGATCCCGTGGCAAACCTTCCCGCACTCCTTCGCGCTTTTTGCGTTGAGTTCTAGCTTTTGCTGACCCCGGCTCAAAAACTGAGGGGGGCTACCCCATGTACATCCCGCCGTTTACATCCAGCGTATGCCCTGTGATGTAAGCCGCATCCTCGGAAGCCAGAAACGCGACTGCCGCAGCAATTTCCACGTCTGTACCTGCGCGTCCGACCGGAATCTGCGCCGCCATTGCGGCCTTCTGCTCGTCGGTCAGAACCTCGGTCATGGCCGTCGCGATCATGCCCGGAGCCACGGCATTCACCGTAATCGACCGGCTCGCCAGCTCCCGGGCCAGCGATTTCGTCAGCCCGATTAGCCCGGCCTTGGAAGCGGCGTAGTTCGCCTGGCCGGCTTGCCCGGTCTCGCCGACGACAGACGTAATGTTGATAATCCGGCCCCAGCGCGACTTCAGCATCGTCGACATGCATGCCTGCGACAGCAAAAACGCGCCCGTCAGATTCGTCGTCAGGACATCGTCCCAGTCGTGCCGGCGCATCCGCATGCTCAGCGTGTCGCGCGTAATTCCGGCGTTATTCACCAGGATCTCGACTCGCCCAAAGTGCGCGATCACACCCTTGGCGCACGCCTTGATCGACTCTTCGTTCGAGATATCCAGCGCAAACGAGTGCGCGACGCCGCCAGCCGCAGCGATCTCTGCCGCAACCTCGCCCAGCTTCTCCTGGTTGCGGGCCGCCAGCGCGACATGTGCGCCGTTCGCAGCCAGCCGCAGCGCAATCGCGCGCCCAATCCCCTGCGAAGCTCCGGTTACCAATGCAATGCGTGCCTCATTCGTAGACAAATTCATAACTCCTCAAAAAAACCGCCGTCATTCAGGCAAAGCCAGAATCTCTGTATTGGTCTTTTTTCAGACTCAACACAGAATTCTGCCAACACATTCTGACGTTGCTCTATAACAATACGACCTTTGCACAGGCTGCGGGATATCCTGAATCCACCATGATTGAAGAGGCAAGTCTCCCGCCCGCAGCTCCCGACCCCAACCAGACCGAAGTCTACGCTATCCACGGCGTCGATCCCGAGGTCCTCGCTTACGCGATGGCCAAGTATTCACGCTCCGCGCTGACCATGAAGCAATCGCTCCGCGAGATCAGCGCCCAGCGAGCCGAGCAGTTCCTCAACACCTTTTATTTCCAATACGGCCACCGCTCCATCGCCGATCTCGCGCACATCCCGTTCGCGATCGAGCGGCTGTCTTTACTTGCCGCCATTGCTCTGGTGGACGAGCAACGCTGGGACGGTCAGGAGCGCAGCACGCGTTATCAGGACTTCCGCAAGTCCGGTTGGTACACACCTGAACTCGGCGACCAGAGCGAACCGTATACCGCAGCCGTCAAGGCCCTCTTCGCGGCGTACGACCAGTTCAGCACCGGCATGTTGAACGCGCTGAAGTCCGCGATCCCGTGCCCCGAGGAGATGAAGCCCGACGCTTACGAGCGCACGCTGAAGGCCCGCGCCTTCGATGTTGCGCGCTACCTGTTGCCGCTCGCGACCAACACGTCGCTCGGCCAGATCGTCAACGCCCGGACACTGGAGACGCAGGTCTCGCGGCTGCTCACCAGCGAGTTCTCCGAGATTCGGACCCTGGGCGAGAAGCTCCGCAACGCGGCGTCGGAACCCGCCTGGAACGTCCAGCACGAGTCCATCCGGCACTTCGTCCTCGACCTCGACGATCCGACCGCGCGCGAGGCCAACGAACTGCTCCTGCGTCCCGTCAAGACCGCTCCGACGCTCGTCAAGTATGCCGTAGCCAACGACTACCAGCGCGAGTCCCGAGCCATTCTGTCGCAAGCTGCCTCAGAATTGATGAAAGCCGAGTGCATCCATCCCGCGCCGGTTGTCGACCTGATCGACGGCACGGAACCGCTGGAGGTCGAGCTCGCCACCTCGCTGCTCTACCCACACTGCCACTACCCATATCGGCAGCTTCGCTCGCATGTCGCGGCCCTCAGCGCCGCGCGCATCGCCGAGATCATCGGCCTCGGCACCCAGAACCGTGGCCGCCACGACGAGCTGCTCCGCGCCTTCCACGTCGGTGCCGCGCTCAAGTTCGACATCCTCATGGATATCGGCGGATTCCGCGACATGCACCGCCACCGCCGCTGCACGCAACTCCTGCAAGGCTTTACGGACCTCCATGGCTTCGACACACCGGACGCCCCCGGCCAGCCGACGTTGGCCTCTTCCGGACTGCAGGAAGGCTATAGAAACGCCATAGAATCGGCCTACAAGGCCTACCACTCGCTCCGGGCTTCCGGCATCCCTGAGGCCGCAGAATCTGCTCAGTACCTGCTGCCCCTGGGAACGCGATGCCGCTCGATGTTCAAGATGGACTTCGCCGAAGCGGTCTATATCTCGGAGCTGCGCAGCGGCGTGGCGGGCCACTACAGCTACCGCCGCGTGGCGTGGGAGATGTACGAGGCAGTCAAGCGGCAGCACCCGGCGATGGCGGGGATGTTCCGGATTGAGGATGTGAATGAACCTGTGGATTTACTGCGCAGATAATTATCTTCGCTTTTTCTTTGCTATATTCAAAATCAATGCTAGACTTCGTTTGGGCTGGCAAACAGAGCAGCAAGCTGGTTCTTTACGATAGGAGATTCAATTGGCCGACGACCGCAGCAAAGCAATCGAAGCAGCACTCTCGCAGTTGGAAAAGCAGTTTGGCAAGGGCTCGATCATGCGGCTCGGGTCGAAGGAAGCTATCGTCCCCATCGCAGTCATCTCGACCGGTTCCATCTCGTTCGACGCGGCTCTGGGCGTGGGCGGTGTGCCGCGCGGACGAGTCATTGAGATCTTTGGACCTGAGTCGTCGGGTAAGACGACCATCACGCTACAGATCATCGCCGAGGCCCAGAAGGCCGGCGGTCTGGCGGCTTTCGTTGACGCGGAACACGCGCTCGATCCCGGCTACGCGAAGAAGTTGGGCGTTGACGTGGACAACCTCCTCGTCTCGCAGCCGGACTATGGCGAGCAGGCTCTTGAAATCGTCGAAGCTCTTGTTCGTTCGGGCGCAATCGACGTGCTGGTGGTTGACTCTGTGGCCGCGCTCGTTCCGAAGGCCGAACTTGACGGCGAAATGGGCGATTCGCACATGGGACTGCAAGCTCGCCTCATGAGCCAGGCTCTGAGAAAGCTGACCGGTACGGTTGCGAAGTCCAGAACCTGTCTCATCTTTATCAACCAGATTCGCGACAAGATCGGCGTCATGTTCGGCAATCCCGAGACGACGACCGGTGGACGCGCGCTGAAGTTTTACTCTTCCATGCGTATCGATATCCGTCGTATTGGCGCAGTCAAGGAAGGCGACGTGATCGTCGGTTCCCGCACCAAGGTCAAGATCGTGAAGAACAAGGTTGCCGCCCCGTTCCGCGATGCCGAGTTCGACATCCTGTACGGCGAAGGCATCTCGCGAGAAGGCGATACGCTGGATCTCGCTGTGCTGCATAACATCGTCGACAAGAGCGGCGCGTGGTACAGCTTCCAGGGCGAGCGCATCGGCCAGGGCCGCGAAAATGTCCGCAACTTCCTGAAGGAAAACCGCGAGGTCTTCGGTCGCATCGACACCGAGCTCCGCAAGAAGCTCGGCATCGGCGCAGCCTCGCTTGCCGTACCGCCGATCCCGGAAGATGGCGTTGAAGTCGCTGCGGCGGTCGTCAAAGGTAAGAAGAGCTAAGACAAGCAACTGACTACGCGGATGATAATGAAAAAAAGGGGATAAGACGGATCTGATCCGCCTTATCCCTTTTTCCATTTTGATCTGTGAAATCTTTTTTTTGCTTTTTAGTTAAGGATTGGATCGCCTAGTGGGATGACCTTGCGATTTGCGGTTGCGTTCAGAACTTCAATGAAGGCCACCAGTAGAGCGTCGATTCCAGTGATCAGGCCGAAGTAGCCGCCAAGCTTGGTCGTGCCGGCGCCGAAGTCGCCAGCTGCGAGTAGGAAAAACGTTATCCAGAGGAGCAGGAAGATGCTCCAGACTGCCTTCGGCTTGTAGAAGCTGACGATCCACATCAGCAGCGTGAAGATTCCCCACATCAGCAGGACTGTTCCACCGGCCGATGGCGGCGGAGCTTTCAGCCAGCCAGCTCCGATCGTCCAGTTGAGCAGGGCGAACCACCACCAGAACAAGCCGTAAGATGTAAACGCCACCATCCCGAAGGTGTTGCCCAATCGGAATTCGAGGATGCCGGCGATGATCTGCGCGACGCCACCAAAGGCAAAGGCCAGCGGCACGACCGCTGCAACAGCCTCATGTGGGATCAGGCCGGCGTTGATCGCGGAGAGCACGCAGGTGGTGAGGCCAAAGCCGGCTAGACCGAGCGGGCCGGGAGTGGCGAATTTTGGCAAGGGAGTGGTTTGCGATTCAGACATGCTGAGAGGACTCCTGGCGTTCTTTGGAGATGGCTGAGATAGGTTGTGCAATGCGCGGACCATCCTACACGGTGCGTCAACGCGGTGTCTTAAAAGCGGAAGCCCACGATCTGGATCGCGGGCTTCAGGGTGGTCAAGCGCTGTGTTGTTACTGGTTGGCAGACATATCGGCGGGCGGCGGTGGGATGCCCGGACCGTGGTCGACGCTGCCCTGCGGTCCAGGTCCCTGAGGGCCGCGGCTGCGGGAGCCAGGTCCCTGCGGACCACCGGGTGCTCCAGGACCGCCAGGACCGCGCTTGCTTCCGCGGGAATCTTCACGGGCATCGCGGCCGGGGCCTTCGTGATGGTTGTGCAGGTCGGCCTGCATCTTGGTCCACTGGTCAGCCGTGAGTACGCCGCGGAGGCTCAGGAGCATCTTTGCATTTGTTTTTTCGAGATCGGCGCGGAGGTCCGCAATCTTCGAGATCTGGGCAAGGCTCTTGGCCTGGTCGGGTGGGTTGGCGTTGAGCAGTGGCTCAAGCTTCAACTGCTCCTCTTCGAGCGATGCATGCAGGTGAATAAGCGAGATGCGGCTCTGCATGAAAGTGTCGTCGAGCTTCTTCTGCTGGTCGGCAGTAAGCGCGAGGGAGGTCACAATCTCCGGGTTCTTCCACCAGGTACCCGGCGGAACGATACCCATGCCGTGCTCACGCTCAGGGCTGTCATGCTTCATCATCTTCATGTCTTTGTGCATGTCTTTCGGACCATGCTGGGATGGCGCCGGCGCACTGGCTTGGGGGGGCTGCTGGGCGAAGCCGACTGGTGCGGCGATTAGGGCCAAAAAGGCGAGCGAAAGCACACGATTACGGGTCATGGGAGAGTCCTTTGCAAAGTGAGATTAGTTTTGCGTGACGGTTTCGCTGGATGCCGTCTGAACTGCAAGCGGTTCGAGCGATGGTGGAATGGAAGTCGAGAGATCCTGCTGGATACCGTCCAGCAGCGCGTCGTCGGAGACCGAGGTCGCCGTCTCAATCGCGGGAGTGGCTGCGACAGCGGGAGTGTTGATCCCATTCTGGAGCGGATGCAGGAACGAAATGGAGATTGCAAGCAGCGCCGTGGCGGTTGCGAAAGAGGTCGCCCAGATCTTCGGGCTAAAGAACCTGACTGCCATTGGCGGAGCTACCGGAAGCCGTGACGGAGCTTTGGCAGCGGAGTAGTTGGTCGCGGCGTCGCGAAACAGGTCGAGCGAGGCGCGCAGGTTGGTCATCTCCGACTGGCACGCTGCACAATCCAGCAGGTGGTGATGCGAGGTCGTATCGGCTGCGGTGTCGAGCAGATCGTACATCTGCTCTTCGGTGAGGTGGTTTGTTGGGATCATCGGGCGTCCTTCCGGGTGGTGCTGGAACTTTTTGCATGCTTGCTGCGAATGGTGGCGAGCGAGCGATAGAGGTGGGTTTTCACCGTGCTGATTGGCAGCCCGGTAACTTCGGCTATGTCGGCGAGCTCCATCTCCTCGACGAAGCGGAGGAGGAAGACGGTGCGCTGGCGCTCACTGAGTTTGCCGACGGTCTCCCAGATGAGGGCGAGCTGCTCGTGGGCGATGAGTGCGCCTTCGGTCGACATGCCGCCCTGCGGCAGGTGTGCGGCGAGATCGTCGGCCTGAACTGCGGTTTGGGCGACCTGGCGCCAGAAACGGAAGCGGTTGGTCCGGGTATGGTCGCGGACGAGGTTGAGAGCGATGCGCGTGAGCCAGGTGATTGCGCTGCAATCGCCACGGAACTGGTCGCGTGCGGTCCAGGCACGGAGGAATGTCTCCTGTGTGAGGGTCTCGGCGACGTCGCGATCGCGGAGGGACGATACCAGGAAGCGGAAGATGCGCTGCGAGTAGAGCTCGTGCAGGGTTTCGATGGATGACATGGCTGTTTGCATGTGCTCATCCATTGTGCTGGATTGGATTGCCGACGGGTTGATCAGGGCTGTCGTCATCGTTGGTTCATGCTCACTTCACAGGGATTGACGCCGCTGGAAGTGTGGGGACTACAGACGAGTAGGTTTTTTATTCGAGAAGAAGGTATGCTTCTTGCGAGTATGAACACTGTTAAGGCAATTTATCCGGGTACCTTTGACCCGCTCACGAATGGTCATCTTGACCTGATTGCGCGTGGTTCCAAGATTGTGGACGAGCTGGTTGTGGCGATTCTGCGCAACTCTGAGAAGGGCACGCCGCTGTTTTCTGTGCCGGAACGTCTGGAGATGATGACGGAGGCTGTTTCGGTGTTTCCGAACGTGACCGTGACTACATTTGATGGGCTGCTGGTGGAGTTTGCGCGGCGCGAAGGGGCGAAAGCGGTGCTACGCGGGATTCGCGCGATCTCAGATTATGAGTACGAGTTTCAGATGGCGATGATGAATCGCAAGCTTGATCCGGACCTTGAGACGCTGTTTATGATGCCGGCGGAGAAGTACACCTATGTGAGCTCACGACTGATTAAAGGCGTGTTTCGCCTGGGTGGCGATGTGACTTCGCTGGTTCCGCCGATGGTGATGGAGCGCCTGCGAGCGAAGGGCGTTTGACGGTCCAAATGACGATTCAGGAGCAGTTTGGGCAGATCGACATTTACGTTTTTGACCAGATTCTGCG
>JAYVZU010000503.1:0-3566 GCA_043783075.1 Rhodanobacteraceae bacterium | reverse complement strand
TGGACTCGGCGCACGACTGGGCTAGCTTTCTGGCGGCGTTCCGCAACTTCGGCGGTCCAGCGCAGAATGTGGTTTACGCCGACGATCAGGGTCACATTGGCTATCATGCGATGGGAAAGATTCCGCTGCGTGGTGCGCCTGACAAGGTTGAGCAGCCGATGTTCGGGGACGCATCGACGATTTCGAGCCTACAGACTCCGACGATTCGGGCCAACCCGGATCCTCTGGACGCCACTGACATCAAGGCTCCTGCAGCGCCGTCGATGCCGCTACTGAGTGGCCCACTGAGCCCAGTGCCAACGGTGCCGAGCGCCGCGCGGGAGTGGACCGGGTATATTCCGTTTGAAGAGTTGCCGCAGATCTTTGACCCAGCGGGCGGCGTGATTGCGACGGCGAACTCTCGGGTTACGCCCGATGATTATGGCTACCCAATCGCTCTGAACTGGGCCGCTCCGTACCGGAACGAACGCATCTGGCACCTGCTGGCGCGCAAGACGGGGCTGAAGCCGGCGGATATGCTGGGCATCCAGACCGATATCTACTCCGACTTTGACCGCGTACTGGCGCAGCGTCTTTCCTACGCGATCGATCATGCGTTGATTGCACCGGCAGGTAAGACGCGAACGCCGGAGCAGGTAAAGACGCTGCATCAGGCGGCGGATCTGCTGCGGGCCTTCAGCGGTCGCATGACGCTGGACTCGGCTGCGGCGTCGATCGTGTCGGTGGTGCATGACTCGCTGTGGCAGGTTTTGCTGGCTCCGAAGCTGCCAAAGACCACTCTCGCTGAGATCAGCAGCCTGTATGTGTGGCACGAGAGTGACTACGCGCTGGAGCAGATTCTGATGCACCAACCGCCGCGCTGGCTGCCACTCGGCTACTCGGATTGGAACAATCTACTGGCAGACTCGACGCTGCGCGCACTGGCGTTGGGAAAGGCCCCGGCAGACCTGACAGCTTGGCACTTTGGTGGACACCATACGGTGGATATCGAACACCCGGTCTTTGACCAGTCGGAGGCGCTGCGGTACCTGATCGGCGTTCCGACCGGGACCGGCCCGCAGTCGCAATCCGGCGATGGCACGACGGTGAAGCAGGTAGGCCACGCGTTTGGACCGTCCGAGCGGTTCACGGCGGACATGTCTGATCTCGACCACTCGAATCTCAACATCGTCGTTGGACAGAGCGGCAATGTGATGAGTCCGTGGTTCAAGGACCAGTTCCCCGCGTGGTTGAAGGGGACGACATTCGAGCTTCCATTCAGCGACGCCGCCGTACACGCAGCCGCCACGCATACGCTTACTCTGAAGCCCCGGTAGAAGAAGACTTAACTCCGATTTAAATCGATTTGAAGGGCGATCTAGAACAGGTCGTTTTTGATCGCCCTTCAAATCGGTTTAAATCGGCGTCAAGCCTTTCTCTCTGCGTGGCTTATATACTCGAATGATGCTCTTTCGTCCTGACTCACGCTCTGCCTCCTCCCTTCGGCCCACCCGTATTACCACTGGATATGTAACCACCCCTGAGGGCTCGGTGCTGATCGAGGCGGGAAACACCCGCGTGCTGTGCAACGCAACCGTCGAGACCGGAGTTCCGGGATGGATGCGCAACTCTGGCCGCGGCTGGGTGACGGCGGAGTACGGTATGCTGCCTCGCGCTACGCTGACACGTTCGCCGCGCGAATCCGAACGCGGCAAGGTGGGCGGGCGAACGCATGAGATTCAGCGGCTGATTGGTCGGTCGCTTCGCGGCATCGTCGACATGAAGGCGCTGGGCGAGCGCACGATTATCCTCGACTGCGATGTGATTCAGGCGGACGGCGGCACACGTTGCGCGGCGATCACCGGAGCCTCGGTTGCGCTAGCAATTGCGCTGGGCAAGCTGGTTTCGGCGGGGACGTTGAAGGTGAATCCGCTAAAGCAGATGATGGCGGCGGTGTCGGTCGGGATCGTCGATGGGAACACTCTGCTCGACCTGTGCTACGAGGAAGACTCGCGCGCGACTGTGGATATGAATGTGGTGATGCTGGCTTCGGGCGGGCTGGTCGAGACACAGGCGACGGCGGAGAAAGACTCGTACAGCCGCGCAGAGCTGACCGGAATGCTGGATATTGCGGAGGTGGGGATTCGCGAGTTACTGGTGATTCAGGAGACGGCGCTGGCCGCCGCGCTATAGCCACTTCTCTCCGGGATACAGAAAAGCTAAGAGGCAGAGCCGAAGTTTCGGCTCTGCCTCTTACTTTTGTTCGTTGAGGTTGGTTAGAAGTTAGCGCGCAGCGACAGCTGAATCTGGCGATTGGCTCCGATGCCGACCTGGTCGCCGACCGTTGAGGTAAGAGCACCAAACGTGCCGGTGTTCGTCGGGGTAAACGGCGTGCCAGGCTGCGCACCGTTGCCTACTGCAGTGGCAAGGGTCTGGGCCAGGCGAACAGTTCCTGGGTTGGCGTAGTTCGGGTGGTTCAGGACGTTGTAGACATCGGCGTGGAATTCCAAGCCGAAGCCCTCGCGGACTGTGACGCGCTTGCTGAGTGTCATATCCACCTGACCCAACAATGGACCGGAGTAGTTGTTGCGGCGGGAGTTTCCAAAAGTTCCCGGCGCTGGAGTGGTGAAGGCGGTCGGATCCAGAAACTGCTTGCCCGACTTCAGGAAGGGGTTTGCACCGGTAACCAGGTTCGGCCGGCGGATGTTGCGGGTGTTACCGCCGCCGGGTACGTTTGCAACCGCGGTCGTCATCACCACACCGCTCGTCACGACAGGCGACAAGAAGGTCTGGCCAGCGATTGCCGTGCCCGCGTTTCCAACATAGGCGATATCGGGGCGCGTGATTAGTACGTCGATCGGCAGGCCGCTACGGAAGTTTACGACTCCGCCCATCTGCCAACCGCCAGCGAGCATATCCAGCGGACCACCGAACGAATACTTACGTCCGTGGCCGAACGGCAGTTCGTACAGCACCGTCGCGTTCAGGCTGTGGTGAATGTCAAACGTTCCTCTACCGTACTCCGTCTTGAAGTCGAAGGGGCTCTGTGCGGTCGTTGCTTCGTTGGAGCCGCTTGAGGTACCCAGCTCCTTCGCCCAGGTGTATTGCGCACCTAGCGAGAGACCCGAACCGAAGCGGCGCTGCAAGCTGCTCTGGAGAGCGTGATACTGGTCGGTGCCGCCGGAGGTCTTGTAGTCGACCTCGGCAAAGCGTCCGCCGAACTGGCGTCCCGCGGTGCCAGCACCGGTCGTCGGGTTGGTAGTGACGCTGGTGATGAGGTTGGTGATCGAGCGCAGGAACAGGTTGCGGCCAGTCGAACCGACATAAGCTACAAGGAACTGCATGTGGCCAGGGAGTTCCTGCTGGACGCTTGCCGTGTAGGTGGTGATGCGCTCCGGAATCTTGTACTTCGGAGCGTAGGCGCGGGGCTGGTAGCCCAGCGTCGGACTGTTGATGTCGTAGCTGGCATAAACGTCGGTCGCCGGGACGATCGGATAAACCTTACCCGAGGTAAAGGTACGGGTTACACGGTCGTTGGCTTCCGGCTGGATCTGGTCTTCGGTCTGGCCGGGGCCGTAGAACACACC
>JAYVZU010000502.1:0-3567 GCA_043783075.1 Rhodanobacteraceae bacterium | reverse complement strand
TGCCGCAGGACAGCGTCGAAGAGTTCAAGGTTTCCACCTCGGGTCAGTCCGCTGACTTCAACAACTCCTCCGGCTCCCAGTCCTCCATCGTCACCAAGCGTGGCCGCGACAAGATCCACGGCACACTCTACGAGTACTACCTCGACTCCAACATCGGTGCGAACAGCTGGCAGAATAACTTCTCCACTGCCTACACCGCCAAGCCCAGCAACCACTACAACCGGTTTGGTGGTTCCCTCGGCGGCCCAATCGCTCCGTACTTCCTCGGCGGCAAGACCTACCTCTTCGCCAACTACGAGGGCTTCCGCTTCCCGCTCACCGCCACCTTCGAGCGCGCCATTCCCTCCTACGAGTTCCTGCAGCTAGGTCAGCTCACCTTCGGAGCTAACACCTACTCTGCAGCCCAGCTCACCGCCGCCGATCCTCGCAAGCTCGGTTTCAATCCCACCCTCCAGAACTTCTACAAGACCCAGCTACCTCAGGCTCCGGTCGGCAACAACGGTTCTGTCGCCGCCTACTCCGGTACGTTCGATAAGAGCTGCGGTGCACTTGCCGGTGCCATCTGCGACTCAATCAACATCATCGGCTACAAGGGAACGGTCAAAACCCCGCAGAGCAGCGACTTCCTCGCCACCCGTCTCGACCACGACTTCGGTCCCAAGTGGCACCTGATGGCGAGCTACCGCTACTACAAGTTCACCACCCTCACTGCCAACCAGGTCGACATCGGCGGCAAGCTGCCGGGTGACACCCTCGGCGTTCCCACCGCAGTTGCGCCCCGCCCCCAGGACCCCTGGTTCTTCGTCATGGGCGTAACCACCAACATCAGCTCCTCAGTTACCAACGACTTCCACTACAGCCATACGCACAACTTCTGGCAGTGGAAGGGTGCAGCTGCTCCGCCGCAGATCGCTGGTGCTTCCGGTGCCATCGAGCCTCTCGGCGAAAGCACCACCAACGTACTCTCGCCCTACAACGTCAACGCGCAGAGCATCCGTACCCGTATCTGGGACGGTAAGGATAACTTCTTCCGCGACGACCTCTCCAAGCTGAAGGGCAACCACTTCCTCCAGATCGGTGGGCAGTTCCAGCACAACTTCAACTACCACCAGCGCACGGATAACGGCGCAAGCATCAACTACACCCCCACCTACCAGATCGGCGGAGACTCCTCCGGCGGCAACATTGCCTACTCGGCTGCTGGTATCGGCGGTGTCGCAACCACCGGTGCCTATCGCCGCCTTGCCGATACCTACTATGGTCTCGTCACCGCAACGCAGGTAGCCAACACCTACGCCAACAGCGGTGGCAGCCTCTCGCTGAACCCGTCGTACACCCCCATTGCAGCCAAAACCACGATTCCTTACTACAGCATCTATGCAACCGATAACTGGCACGTGAGCCCCAGCCTGACGCTCAACATCGGCGTCAGCTACGCTCTCGAAATGCCACCCAGCGAATCGAACGGCAATCAGGTTATGTTCACGGACCCCAGCGGCAACGCAATCAAGGTTCAGGACTACACCGACTCTCGCCGACTGGCTGCAATGACCGGACAGGTCTACAACCCGACCATTGCATTTGCTCTTATCAAGAACGTTGCCGGCGGTCGTAAGTATCCCTACGATCCCTACTACGCTGCAGTTAGCCCACGTCTCTCGTTCGCCTGGAATCCCAAGTTCAAGAACTCCGGACTCCAGAAGATCTTCGGCGACGGCTCCACGGTCGTCCGCGGAGGCTACGGCCGTGTCTACGGACGTATCAACGGCGACGTGCAGGTTCTCAACCCGCTGCTTAGCCCTGGCCTCATCCTCGCAACCCAGTGCAAGTACGCACAGAACACCGCCAGCAGCGCTGCAAGCCCCACTGCTGGTACCGGAAGCTGCACCCAGGCGAACTTCAACGAGACCACCGCGTACCGCTTCGGCTCTGTCGCCGCTGGCGAAGACGGCCTCGCACCGGTTCTCACCAACTCGGCTCTTCCGCAGACGCTCCTCCAGCCCTATCGCCCAGGTTTCGACGGTCCCGGCGTCTCCATCGCCTCGCCTGTTGATCCCAGCATGCGGCCTAACGACGTCGATACGTTCAACCTCTCCATTCAGCGTCAGGTCAGCCGCAAGATGCTCGTGGAAGTCGGCTACATTGGCCGCCTGATCCACCACGAGTACATCATGCAGAACCCCAACCTTGTGCCTTACATGCTCGCTCAGGGCGGTCAGACGTTCCAGTCTGCTTACCTCGCGATCGAACAGGCGTTTGGTTGCACATCGTCGGCAAGCCTCTGCGCTAAGTCGGCACTTCCGAATGCTGGCACGCTCGCACCGCAGCCCTTCTTTGAGACTGCGTTGGGTGGTGCTTCTTCAGCCTATTGCGCCGCATACAGCAGCTGCACCCAGGCTGTTGTTGCCAAGCAGACCACTAACTTCCGCTCGCAAAGTGTCTTCAACATCTGGCAGGCGCTGGACAACAACGCCAACGGTGCAGCCGGTTCAGGCTTCACCTTTGCCCGCAGCATGATGGGAACCACGACGTCGAACGCAACCTACGGCGGAGCTGGCCAGGTCGTAACCGGTCTCAGCATCGGTACCTCTAACGGCTATAGCAACTATCATGGTGGCTATGCGTCCTTCAAAATCAGCAACTTCCACGGCATTACGCTGCAGGAGAACCTGACCATCAGCAAGGCATTGGGTCTGAATGCCTTCAACCAGTCCACCAGCTCCACCAGCCTCGTCGATGGCTTCAATATGAAAGAGCAGTACGGTCGTCAGGGATTCGATCAGAAGGTCATCTTCAACACCTTCATCGTCTATCAGACACAGTGGTTCAAAGAGCAGCATGGCATCACGGGTCGCGCACTCGGCGGCTGGACCTTGTCCCCCGTTCTCTCGGCGGGTACGGGTCAGCCTCTACAGTGCGCCACTCCTAACAGCGGCCAGAGCTTCGGCGGTGAGGATGGAGCAACCTTCACCAACACCGAAAACTGCGTCTTCACCACTCCGTACAACAGCGGTGCACAGACTCACCGTGGTATCGCTGGCGGTACGGATCCCAATGGCGTTGCCGTCGGCACGACCCCCAAGGGTCTTGGCGGTAATGGTGCCGGTGCAGTCAACATGTTCACAAACCCAGTCGCCGTTTATGACTCGGTTCGTCCTCTCATCCTCGGCCTCGATAGCCGCAGCGGTGGAGCCGGCCGGATCAGCGGTCTCGGTTACCTTAACCTCGACCTGAGCGTCAAGAAGAAGCTCGTGGTCTGGGAGAAGTTCAGCCTCGAAGCAACCGGTGTGTTCAATAACGTCATGAACCACATGGACTTCGCCAACCCAAGCCTTAGCCTGCAGAGCACATCCAACTGGGGTACCACCAAGACGCAGGGCAACAGCCCACGTTCCATCCAGATGGGTATCCGCGCCAGCTATTAAACCAAACCGCAACGCCAGCAGGGCCGGGAGAAATCCCGGCCCTTACTGTTTTAAGGCCCGTCCTAACTCACAACGGTATATGCTCATCTGGCACCGGTTCTCCCCTTCAGGACGAAAGGACCGCCATGTCACAGTTCACCCC
>JAYVZU010000501.1:0-3568 GCA_043783075.1 Rhodanobacteraceae bacterium | reverse complement strand
CTGCAATCGCAGCGACACCCGGCCCCCACGATGCAGAAACCGCATCTTCAGGAAGCTCCACGATTGACATCAATGTCGCTTCGGGCTGGCCAAAAGTGTTTGAAAGAAAGTCGTATTCGCGCGCGGCCTGTCGTCCAAAGTCAAGGACGTCGTCCTTACGGGCGGCAGTCGCGTAGATCGTGAAGTTCTCCACCTTTTGCGGAGCCTGGAACTGACCGGCGACGATCGTGCCGGGGAAGCCGGGCTTCGTCCAGTTGAAGTCGTACTGTGTCTGGTTGCCCACAGACTTCGGCAGGCCGGTCGGCCCCGACCCAACCACGCGCTCATCAGACGGCACGCGGATGTGCATCTCGGAAGTAAATCTGTCGGTGTAGAGACCCGTCTGCGACATGGGGAACCAGCGGCCGGGATACAGGAGGATCGAGATGGGATTCTCAATTGCGGCGACCTTCAGACCCTCGATGGGGCTGGTTTCGCTACCCTTTAAGACGCCGGCGTAGGTAAAGGTCCAGGTAGTTGAGGAGCCCTTTGCGATTGGCGTGTTGAGCGAAAACCGGACGGCGTTCTGCGGAGTCAACCGTTCTGCGGTCAGAGTATGCTGCGCTGCATCCATGACCGATGAGAGGATGAGCCCATTGTTCAGCTCGAAGGTTGGGGCCGTCAGATCCTCCAGCGCGGTGAACGTCACCTGCGTTGTAGCGGAGAGCTTATTGTTTGCAGGGTCAATCTCTGCGTTGATGACATAGCCAGTCACCCGCAATTGCGGTCGCGCCGGTGCACCGAAGGCCGCAGAAGCACCGAAGCAAAACGCCAGCGTTGCGCCGGCCAGTTTCAAAGTCGAAGATTTCAGAAGTGACTCCATCAGCAAAGGTTCCTCTATTGAGCGAGCTCCGTCAATCCTTAGACGACGAATATTGGACTTAGGATTGCATTCAGCAAAAGTGCGACAAAATGTGGACAAACCGACGATGTCAGATTAGTTAACGGATCTCACGACGGAGTCATGAGGCTGGCCAAAACTGCGTCGCGAACCCGCTCAATCGAAGTCATCCCTGCGGTCGCCAGATTCGATCGAACCTCCGCCAGGTCTGCGATCTGCCGGGCACGCTGCGGAGTGTCCTCAAGCAGCAGTGCGAGGGTTTCGGACAAGGTATCGGGGTTGAATCGGTCTTGAAGTAGTTCTGGAACGATCCGCCGACCTGCGATCAGGTTCACCATTCCGATCGGAAGATTTCCATCGCGGTCTACATCAGCAGGTATCTCTACCGGATACCAAACAAAGTGCTTAGCCAGTTTGAAGGTCAACCCAGACACCCGGTAGATGACAACAAACGGGTTCCCGATCAAGGCCGCCTGTACCGTCGCCGTGCCGCTGGCTACGATCGAGACGCGTGCATGGTGTAACGCTTCGCGGGCGTCATCAACAAGGTGGATGTAGGGCAAGGTGATCCGCGGATCGGAGCCGGGGTAATGGGTGATCCATCCGGCTACGAAGTCCGCAAGTCGTTTCCTGTCAATGGTAGAGGCTACGGGGAAGAGGTATTCACAATCGCGTGGATAACGGCACGCCATCTCTACCATGGTCGGCAGGTTCGATTCGATCTCCTTCCAGCGGCTTCCAGGAAGCAGCGCGATCCACGTTTTTTCCACAGCCAGGTTGTGGAGTTGTGCATAATCTTCCCGGGGAATAGTGGGTAGCGGCAGTTCCGCCAGCGGATGTCCCACAAACTCAGCCGCAACTCCGCGATTCTTGTAAAACGGCTCCTCGAATGGAAAGATGCACAACATCTTGGTCACTCGCTGCTGCACCCACTTCAGTCGGCCGCGCTTCCACGCCCAGAGTTGTGGAGAGACGAACCAGATTACCGGGATTCCAAGCTTCTTTAAATGCTTCGCCAGCCGGAAGTTCACATCGGGAAAATCTATGAGGATTGATGCACTTGGATGCACTTCCTTGATGTGTTTGACGAGCTTTTGGAACTGCGAATGGATGTAGGGCGCATGGCGGATCACCTCGGTGATTCCCATATGCGCAACGTCCTCGGCCCGGACGATGCGGTCCTGACCGGCCTCCTGCATCCTCTGCCCGCCGAGACCGGAAAATGTGGCTCCGGGGATCGCCTCACGAAGGGCATGGATGAGTTGTGCCCCGTAGGCATCGCCCGACGCCTCGCCAGCTGAGAGAAAGATGTGCGGATTGGGTGAGGTCGCGATGCAACTAGTTTATCTTGCTTGCATGGAAATGCCCGAGTCGTTGATTGAAGCATTTGATGGCGACAGGGATCTGCTGGCGTGGGCCGGAAGCCTGCGTGGCTCATGGCAGAAGGCAATTGCTGTCTGGGTCATGGAGCCGAAGGGGAAAGAGGCTCGCCAGCGGCGCTGCGCTCAGATGGCCGAGCGTCTGCTGCAGACGATGGAGGCGGAGCAGGAGTTACCGCCTCTGTTGGAGCAACGTCTCCGGCGCACGAAGGACGCGATAGCTGGCTGGGAAAACCTCACACTATCCTGCAGGCGGGAGTTCCTGATGGCAATCTTTGGCGCACGACGTGAAGAAGCTCGCGAGAAGCAAATCATAAAAATGGTTGAAGTATGTTCTGTAATGGGTTCAAAAAAACTAGATAGCAGTAATTACATACGACGGATTTCGTATGTTTTCCACAGTATTACGGTGACTGGATTAACGCGCAGGTTTGCTTGTCTGAGCAGGGGTTGTTGGGTCAACCGAGGATGGTTCCGGAGGTTGGGGGACCAGCAAGTAAGCTAGAATCCCAATAAACACAACCGAAGCCAGAGTGACGCCGATCAGCCAGCGCGTCATTCGCTTTTGGTGTTCGACGATAAATACTGAAGTGGCTGCTGACACGGAAACTCTCCTGTGTACACCATGGCCTGCGGGAATAGTAATCCAATTCGGGAAAATGGCCACAAAATTATTTGTGATGCACAATGTCGGAGGAGATTTGTGCAACCGACGCTATTTAATTCGGGCCCGAATTTCTAAAAACGCATGGACGAGTAGGCAGCCGATTGTCCCAAATATCAGGAACCCCCCGACAATCGGAATACCCACCACGAAGATGAAGATCATCGCCAACACAAAGCAGATTCCTGCTGCCTTCAAAAAAGTATTGTTGGTATTTCCCGTTTTTTTGACGACAGGCAGAACGACTGGTCCAGGTTGCGGAGCCTGAGGCCGAGGAGCTACTGGCTCAGGCGGTGCCGGGTGGGATGGAATTGACGCAGGCGCAACAAGCGCGGGGGGAACATGTACGGGCTCTGGTGGCGGAGCGCTTACGGGCTCAGGCGTCGGCGTCGGCACTTGGGCCCGTTGTTGCAGGGCCAGGTCGGCTAGGCGTCGAGCTTCGGCTTCGCGAGCTTCCCAGGCGGCGTGGCGCTGGGCATCGCCCTCGGCAGCCCGCTGTAGAACGGCCGGGTCTGGATGCGTTACTTCGAGGTATTCCAGCAACGACGCCAGGCCGTGGGCATAGTCGGCGCGAAAGTCGATCCGCTGGGTGCGCTGCAGGCGAAGTGGCACGGTGCAATCCATATACAGCACCGGAATGATAAT
>JAYVZU010000500.1:0-3574 GCA_043783075.1 Rhodanobacteraceae bacterium | reverse complement strand
ACAGCACTCGACGGGACAAAGTACAGCACATGGTAGCCCTGACGATTGCGTCTTCGGTCAGTAGAGAGTATTTGAGCAACATGTCCCGCCGGTTGCCCCAGGAACGCTAGAGAGAAGTAAAACGGTCTCGCCATATAGCCCCAGATGTCGTCATGCTTGAACACCCAACGGCCCAGCAGAGCGTGCATCCCACGGTCGTTATACTGCCCCGTCACCCACTCCAGCCGCACCAGTCCGGCCTTGATTCCGTCGTCCGTCAACCGATACCCCGGCTTGCCGTCCACGTCCGTCGTCCGCTCCACCTGGTCGCCCAGAAGGAACACCGGATTGCCCTTCGCCGTCACGCCCTCCAGCATCGTGTACTTCGACTGCATCGCCGCTCCGCCCTGGCCCCGCGCCCCGCTCTTCAGGTAGTCCATCAGGTACAGCCGCTCCGCCGCCGTCCACCCCTGCGAGTAGTCCAGGCAGAACACACCGAAGAAGAAAACGCCGGTTAAAAAGATCGCCGTCCAACCCCACACCGGCCTCCGGCTCGGCCACTTTTTCGCGTACTCCTTGCGTCCCCATTCCGCCATCGTCAGACCTCCTCTGGTTCGGTTTCCGCTGTCGTTTCTGGTGTCGTTTCCAGCTCCGGCTCGGCGGCTTTTGCCGCCGCCCTCGCTCCCGCCAGACGCTCCCGCGCCCGCTGCATCTTCGTCTCGTCCGCCCGCTCGATCAGCCCGCGCATCTCCGGCTCCGGGATCGCCTCGCCCTTCGCCGCCCGGAAGTGGAGATTGAGAAGCAGCGACCGCAGGGCCAGGACTTCGCCCAGCGCAACCTCGCCGGAGTCCGGGCCGGACTCTGCCGGCGCCGACAGCAACGCCTCCCGAACCCACTCCGCCAGCCGCATCCCGGCACCACGCGCACGTTCCTCCAGCAAGGCGAACTCCGCCTCGCTGCCCTTCGTACCCACGGACTTCGTGCGTAACGGCGGCTTCATCGCGCACCGCCTGGACTGGATTTTGGAAGGGAGTTTGGAGCTGGATGCGGGAGCGGGCCGCACACTGCCTGTGCGTCGATGACAAGACAGCAAGGGGGCCGGAGGCGGGCTAAGGGGTTGAGACTCATATGGTTCCCCAACAGCAACGTGCGCTCGCCCTTAAGCCTACGCCTCCACACCCCTTTTTTCTATTAGCCGCCTGTTTTCAGCAAGTTCCCGGAGCGTAACTTTTAGTTCCTCTACAGCACCCATTCTGGGGTGACGTGTCACCCTCAACCCGATGCGTAGCAGCGTGCTCTTTACTCTCCGTCGCCACAGCTTCCGATGAGAGGCTTAGAGACTCAGACATTGCCGCAGAGCCGCTAGTTCTTTTCGTAAACCAACCTAGTTTTTGAAGCGGGAGCATCTGGTTTCCACGTTTCCTCGGTGATGCTCCGCCCATCCGAACTGAGGATCAGCACCCCTTGAGTAACCACTATTCCATTCCTCTTCTGAACAGTAAACAGTTTCTGAGGGGTTGCCGGCGTCACCGAGAGCGTAGCTTGAACTCCGGCGGCGGTACCGTGCGTTTGAGCGTCCGAACCGTCCAGCTTCATTTCGGTGTACTGCTTCTCCAGCGGGAAGCCGAGATAGAACATTGAGCCTTTCAGGGCTGTCATCAGGATTTGAGGTTGTCGGTTCAACTCGTTTGGATCGATCCATTCTCCTGCAAGACCCGATGGTTTCGAGAGACGAACGAAGACCTTTTGCACTGATTTTCCCGGCCCATGCTCAGCGATCGTGGTGATCGTTTGAGTTAGGGCCTTGCCGTCCGCAGAGATTTCGCGATGTACCGTGTTGACTGGCTTTCCGTCGTCCCGCTCTGCGACATCCATTGACGTTAGAGTCCCATTCACGCAGGCCAAGCTCCTGTGCCCCATTACAGGGCGGTACTTTCCATCGCAGATCAGCTTATAACTAAGGCTCCTAGTCACGATCTGGTACTCCCCTTGAGGCAAGATCGTAATCGTGAACGTAGGCCCTCCTAACTGACTCTTGCCCGCGTTCAGCTTCCATGAACCGTTCCAAGCATTGGATTCAGCAACGGCGTCGATAGGCACGAGGGTCACTGTAAGCAGGATCGCAGCGACACAGAGCAAGCGGAGAGGGGATAGTAGAGTCATGCAATTCACCGAACCGGGTGAGACAGGTAGCCCGCGTGATTGGCAACAAGTATCGCGAGGACGATAACCACAGCGATCAACGACGTGCCAGTTCGCTTCGGAAGCTCTGCCTGCGACAAGGAACCTGTCCACAGCACAGAGTACAGAACCGTGAAAGACAGAGCCTCGAACACCAGCGGGATGGCGGACACGGTTAAGGGATTGTCAGGGCCACTGGCATTCGGAAGCAGAACTGTCTGGAAGATCGCAACTCCGAAGCCATATGCTGCGAACGCGATAGCCATTCCTCGTACCCATTTGGGACAGGCTTTGAACTCGTTCTTCCAGACGTTCCTTTCTTTTGCAAGGCAGAGCACAACGAAGTTGACTATGAACGTTCCGACCAGCACCGCCAGACCTAAATGCTTGTAAAGCTCCTGCGCTCCGAACCACACACTAATATGCAGAACCAGCGATATTAGAAGCAGCGCCAAGTCGATCAGGAACAGAACGGCAACGTAAGCTCTTGCTATCTTCACCATCATGGGTTGGGGCCTAGCCCCATATTTGGGTCCTCGACATTCAGCCCAGATGGACCAGGGATCGTTGCCATTGGATTTACAGGAATCGACTCGTAAAGTCCCTGGGTATACCCATTCCAGTCAAACCCATATCCGAACGAACCGCCAATCGTTGGTGTTCCGATTCCTAACTGAAGCGCACCATCCCCCGACGTTGAGACACCATAGCAAGCTGCAAGCCCGTAAGCGGCGCAACCGCCGCCACTAAAACCACCCAGAAAGTCCTCGGGTCTCCGCGAGTATCCCGCCGTAAACATTAGACCCGGCGAAGGCGGGCCTGCGAGTCCGGGACCGAAGATAAAGTTCTTAGTTTTAGGCACATAAGAGAGTGAGCCCGACATAAACCCTAACTGTGCGCTTCCAGAATAGAAGCTTGGAGCATTGCTGAACGGGGAAGGCGGCAAGATTCTTGATGAAACACGAAACAGCGGGTCGGACGATGGCGCGGGAGTAGCCGCTTGCGTATTGCCTGAAGAGCCAGAGTTCGAGCCACCCGAAAAGAAATCTTTTATCTTGTCGACGACGGTCGTCACGATACAAACAACACTTTTGTCCCCATCGTGATTGCAATCGGTCGAGTGTCCAAGAGAATCACGGTATCGGAGCGGATTGTTCCCCACGTAGCTGTACAAGTTTAGGGTCTGAGGATTGTCCAGTCGCGCGAACGGAATTGAGATCGGATTTGAGCTCCAGTCTGGCGACATAAAGCGGCCCATATTCGACCCGTAGTATCTTGCTCCGAAGTAGTCGAGTCCTGATTCTGAGTCCCGTTCTTTGCCGGTGAAGTGGTGTTCGGTGGGGTCGGTGCAGTTTCCGTTAGAGGTGAGTCCGCCACCGAAGGGCAGGCTGGTGTAGGTGGAGACGCAGCCGTT
>JAYVZU010000499.1:0-3577 GCA_043783075.1 Rhodanobacteraceae bacterium | reverse complement strand
CGACTACGTCGCGGAAGGAATCGGACATGATGGTGTCGAGGCGCTGGTTGACTTCGGCTTCGGTCCAGAAGTAGCCCATGCGGTCCTGGACCCACTCGAAGTAGCTGGCGGTGACTCCGCCGGCGTTGGCCAGGATATCGGGCACGACGAAGATGCGCTTCTCTTCGAGGATGTCGTCGGCGACGCTGGTGGTTGGGCCGTTTGCTCCCTCGCAGAGGATCTTGCAGCGCAATTTGTAGGCGTTCTCGCTGGTGATGACGTTTTCGGTGGCGGCGGGGACGAGGATCTCGCAGGCGTAGGTCATGATCTCGTCCTTGTCGCATGACTCGGCGCCGGTAAAGCCGTTGATGGTGCCGGCGGCTTTGCGGTGTTCAAGCAAGGCGGGAATGTTGATTCCCTGCTCGCTGTAGAGCGCGCCGTCGTACTCCGTGATGCCGGTGATGGTGTAGCCCTTGCGATAGAGGCTGAGGGCAGCGTTGGAGCCGACGTTTCCGAAGCCCTGCACGATGACGCGGCAGCCTTCGATGGTCATGTTGAGGTACTTGAGCGCGGCATCGCAGCAGACGGAGACGCCGCGGCCGGTGGCTTCGCGTCGGCCCTGCGAACCGCCCAGACTGATGGGCTTGCCGGTTACGACTGCGTTGGACGTGTGGCCCATGTGCATGGAGTAGGTGTCCATGATCCAGGCCATGGTCTGCTCATTGGTGTTCATGTCGGGGGCGGGGACGTCTTTTTCCGGTCCTATGAATTCGATAAGCGCGGCGGTGTAACGGCGGGTCATGCGTTCGAGCTCGCCCTGCGACATCTTGCGCGGATCGCAGATGATGCCGCCCTTGGCTCCGCCGAAGGGGATGTTGACTACGGCGCACTTCCAGGTCATCCAGGATGCTAGGGCGCGGACTTCGTCGAGTGAGACGTCGGGGGCGTAGCGGATGCCGCCCTTGCAGGGACCGCGGGAGATGGAGTGTTGTACGCGGTAGCCGGTAAAGACCTCGATGGTGCCATCGTCCATTTGGACGGGGATGTGGACGATGATCTCTCGGGTGGGGTAGCTGAGGATCTTGAAGATGCCGGGGTCGAGGTTGAGTTTTTTTGCTGCAAAGTCAAAACGTGCTGCTGCCGCCTGCCACGGATTTTTTTCCTGTTCAAGCGTCATTACGGGAGTGGATGTTGCCATGTTCGTATGCCTCTGTTCCTTTTGCGTGCTGCCTGGGATTGCGGGTTGGAGAGATTCAATCGCCATTGTGTTCACCTACAGTTATCAGATGCGCCCCGCTGGCGAAGTTCAACGGGAATTGACGGCTGGTAGACAACTTGGTCAGACCCTTAGCCAAAACCCTGCGGAGTATAGGCCTGTTATTTGATGGGCTGCAATACCACTTACGCTATGTATTCCCGCTGACAACAGCCGGGGATTTATCATTGGTGACGACCATGAAGCCAAAGCACGAGAGCACCCCGACCCGCCGCGAGTTCGAGAAGCTGGCCAAAAGCCATAGCCTGATCCCGGTCTTCAGGACCGTCACCGCCGATCTGGAGACGCCGGTCTCCGCCTTTCTGCGTATTGCGGACGAGGCACCCGAGGCGTTCCTGCTGGAGAGCGTCGAAGGCGGCGAACACGTTGGCCGCTATACGTTTATCGGCATATCGCCGTACAAGAAGATGACCGCGCAGGGCCGTCAAATCACGGTGGAAGAGGGGCGGAAGAAGCGGGTCTTCGAGGGAGATATCTTCGAGGAGCTGAAGGGCGCACTCGCCGGACACACTCCGGCGCGGCTGCCGGGGTTGCCGCCATTTACTGCCGGGGCTGTCGGTTTTTTTGCTTACGACGCCGTCCGGTTGATTGAGAAACTACCCGCCACGGCGAAGGACGAGCTTGGCGTTCCGGAGGCCTGCCTGATGTTTTTCGACCAGGTGATTGCCTTCGACCACGTCAAAAAAGAGATTCTACTGATGGCTACAGCCGACATGATGCGGGGTGGAAGTTTTGACAGGGCCGAACGAAATTTGAACAGGATGGAAAAGCAATTGGCGTCCGCGCTGCCGAAATCGGCGACGCGGCGGAAAGTCGTTGCCGGGAAGCTGAAGATGATTCCGCGGACGCCGAAGGCTAAGTTTTTGAAAGCAGTGGAGAAGGGCAAGGAGTACATTGCGTCGGGCGATGTGTTTCAGTGCGTGCTGTCGCAGCGGTTCGACTGCGTTCCGGGGGTTCCGGCGTTTGATGTGTATCGTGCACTGCGGATCGTCAACCCGTCGCCTTATATGTTTTTTATGCGGTTTGGGCTGAAGGGTGAGGACGCGCATATTGTGGGGTCGTCGCCGGAGCTGCTGGTGCGGGTGCATGATCGCGGTGTGGAGTATCGGCCGATTGCGGGGACGCGGAAGCGGTCTGCGATTGAGGCTGAGGATCGGGCGTTGGAAGCAGATCTGCGGGCCGATGAGAAGGAAGTTGCCGAGCACATTATGTTGGTCGACCTGGGGCGGAATGATGTGGGTCGCGTCTCGGAGTTCGGCAGCGTGAAGGTGAAGGATTTGATGTTTGTTGAGCGGTACAGCCATGTGATGCACCTGGTCAGCTCGATTGAGGGGCACCTGAAGCCGGAGTTGGAGGCGATCGACGCTTTCAAGGCATGCTTCCCTGCTGGGACGCTATCCGGCGCGCCAAAGATTCGTGCGATGGAGATTATCGAGGAGCTGGAGCCGACGCGACGTGGGGTGTATGGCGGCAGCATCTTCTATGCGGATTTCTCTGGCAATCTGGACAGCTGCATCGCGATTCGGACGCTGTTTATGCACGGCAAGAACGGGTACGTGCAGGCCGGGGCGGGGATCGTCGCAGATAGCGTGCCGGAGCTGGAGTTTGAGGAGTGCGGGAACAAGGCGAAAGCGGTGGTGAGGGCGATTGAGAAGGCTCGACAGGGGTAGGAGCGCCAGCGACGTGCGCACGTTGCAATACAAAGCAAATAGTGGACCGAATCGCAAAAGGGCAATATTCATGGATGATCTGAATGAGTTACCAGCGGCAGAAACCCATAGTTCAAGAACCAGTGCGCACCTCGTTGTCCCGTCGATATTATCCGCATTTATGCCGGGTGCGGGGCAGCTCGTGCGTGGCGAGATTGCACTTGGACTGGGTTTCCTTGGCCTTTTTCTGGTCACGATAGTGTGTTTTGCTCTGCTGCGTATGGGCACCTCCGCTATTTCGTTCTTTTCATTGATCGTTCTCCTTCTCGTCCTCGGGTTAGTAAGTTCTGTCATGGCGCTTGTTGCGGCAAGAAAAGGGCGATGGAAATTCGTGTGGCTCCTACTTGTGATCCCGGCTGCCGTGGTGTCTACCAGTTTCTGGTCCAATATGCTGCTCCGACAGTCAGGGCTCCACGCATATTCACTCGGCAGTTCTTCGATGGAGAACACAATATACAAGGGTGAGAGTGTGGTGGTTGACGAAAAGGCATACCTAAATCGGCAACCAGAACGGGGAGAGGTGATCGCATTCAGCCATAAGGACGTGATCCTTATAAAGCGGCTGATCGGCTTGCCTGGGGACACTGTCTCAGGGCGAAATGGGACAGTGTTT
>JAYVZU010000498.1:0-3580 GCA_043783075.1 Rhodanobacteraceae bacterium | reverse complement strand
GGACGGCTTTGAGAAGGGCTTGTTTGGTCATTGTCCGGGATAGTATCGCATAGGGTGGTAGGGATACAGATGACGATTTAGACATTTGTGTAAGTAGTGGGTGAAATGGAGTCCGGGTTGAGCGGTCCAGACGGTATCGGTGAGCTCAGTCCTCCGGGGTCCTTCGACTACGTCCATCGCAACGTGCGCGAAGAACTTCGCTCAGGATGACGGGCTTTTTTTGTGGGTGATGGAGAGGGCAATCGTGATGGAGAGGATCCCGAGGATGACGGCGAGCGAGGCCAGGGGGCCGACTTCAATCCACTTGGCGGCCAACATGCGGATGGACGCGAAGGCCAGAATAGCGGCCAGGCCGAAGTGCAGCAGGTGCAGCTTGCGCAGCATGTGGGCGAGGAGGAAGAAGAGCGAGCGGAGACCCATGACGGCGAGGATGTTGGAGGTGTAGGCGAGGAACGGGTCGCGGGTGATGGAGAGGACGGCGGGGATGGAGTCGAGCGCGAATACGATGTCTGCGGTCTCAATGGCGAGGAGGACCAGAAAGAGCATAGTGACCATGGGCATACCGTCTTCGCGGGTGAAGAAGACGTCGTGGCGGGGGCTGACGGGGTGGATTTTTGAGATCCAACGGACCCAGAAGGGTGGTTTGGCGGCGAGGTTGCCGGGGGCTTCCTTTTGCTCGCCGGGGATGACGAGGCGGATGGCGGCGACGAGAAGAATGACGGCGAAGAGGTAGCTGACCCACTCGAAACGGGCGAGGAGCTGTACGCCGGCGGCGATGAAGATTCCGCGGAGGAGGATGGCTCCGAGGACGCCCCAGAAGAGGGCGCGCGGCTGGTAGATTGTGGGGATGGCGAAGACTCGGAAGAGGAGGAGGAAGACGAAGAGGTTGTCGATGGAGAGGGACTCTTCGATGGAGTAGCCAGCGAGGAACTGGATGGCGGAGGGCGATCCCTGTTGGTAGAAGACGTAAGCCGCGAAGATGAGGGCGGCGACGACCCACATCACTGTTGCGATGATGGCGTTGCGATGCTGGCGCGCGGAGCGGGCTTCCGGGGGGAGCGCGGCGAGACCCCAGCGTGAGAAGACCAACTCGGTGGCGAGGAGGACCAAGAGGGCTATATGGAAGGCGATCCAATGGCTGATTGGGGTTGACATCTTGAGCTATGGTAATTGTTTGAGTGAAAAATACGGAGATTCTGACGGTTGCCGCAGATTGGACTGGTCCGCTCGATGGAAGAAATATTGAGATTCTGGCTGCGCCAGAATGACAACGGGCGGGGATGGGGTAGGATGGCGGGGTTGTAGTTTTCTCAAATCGATTGGCGAGTGAGGAATGTTGATGAAGATCACGAATATTTTGATGGCTGGGCTGCTGATGGTTTCGGCTGGCAGCGCGATGGCTCAGGCTCCGGCTGGAGCTCCTGCGGGCGCGAATGGAATTTGTAAGGATGGCACGTATTCGATGTCGGCGACCAAGAGCGGCGCTTGCGGCGGACACAAGGGCGTTCAGACTTGGTACTCGTCTGCTCCGGCAAAGGCCACTGCTCCTGCTGCTGCAGCGGCGGCAAAGCCCGCACCGGCTGCAGCCGTGGCTGCTAAACCGTCACCTGCGGCTGCTCCTGCTCCCGCTCCGGCGGCTGCTGCGAAGCCTGCTGCTCCGATGACGATGCCGATGCCGATGCCGGCGAAGGCTGCTCCAGCACCTGCCGCTGCGGCTGCCAAGGCTGGTCCGCTTTCAGAGAAGGTTGCTGCACCTGGCGGCGGACCTGGGATGGTTTGGGTGAATACGGAGAGCAAGGTGTATCACTGCACGGGTTCGGCTTACTACGGCAAGACGAAGGCTGGGAAGTATATGTCGGAGGCCGATGCCAAGGCTTCTGGCGCTCGTCCGAACGCGAACAAGCCTTGCAGCAAGTAATAACTAGGTTGTTGGAAGGAAGAGCCTCCGGAGACGGAGGCTCTTTTTGTCTGGACGTGTTACAACTCTTTCACCCGATTGAAGTTGCTATGGGCGGAATCAAATTGCAGGGTTGGAGAAATCGGGTATGAAACTTGGTTTGCGCGTTGCGGCTTTTGGGTTGGTGGGATTGATGTATGGAACAGCTTCGATGATGGCGCAGGTTGGCAGCGGGGCGCCTTTTGCCACACGGGATCCGCATACTTGTCCGGATACGAAACAGCCGGTGAAGGGCGCTATCTCGGCGGCTCAGGCGAAGGTGTATGTGATGTGCGAGGCGGACCACTTTCTAAGTGGCTATTTGTATTTGGCGGAGAACGTAACGGTCGAAGTTGGGAAGGGGCGTGCGTTCAACCCGTTGAGCGAGGGTTTTGTAAAGGATATCGACACGAATGCACTGGTGTTTCCGATTCGTGGCAGCTATCTGGACTATCAGTGCAGTGTGTCGCGCGGGTTTCCTATTGAAAATGTGGGGAAGAACTGCAATTTAACCGAGCGGCCACATGCGAAGGGAATTTGTTACAAGTCTTCGTTTGGGGATTGGGCTTGCTCGATGCGGGACCTCGATGTGGATTTCCGGGCCACGAAAACGGGTGTGCCGCCGCCTGTGAAGTAAGAGGCGGCACAAGCCGGGGGTGATGCCCCAGTTTCTTGTGAGGTGGCCCTCCCCCGGAATAAAGTTCAGGTGTATCTCAGAAGCGACGACGAAAGCCTCCGGAGACGGAGGCTTTTCTGTTTGGGATAGGAAGACGGACGGCTTCGCAGTTGCCCATTCATCGCAAAAAAGCGCTATGAATGGGGCACCCAAAGTTCTTGGTGGTTCGAAGGGCAACTACTGAGATTTGACGGGTACCGCGGTTTGCGCCAGTCCGCCTACGTTAGTTTCCGAGGGTGTATCTGGCTTTGCCAGAACGACGGCTAAAACCGAGGCTAACGCTGGTTTACGAGGGTGATGAGTTCGAGGAAGAGGTCGGCGGCGGTTTGGAGGGATTGGGCGCTGATCTTGTCGAGGGTGTCCTCGGGGGTGTGGTGATAGCCGTCGGAGTGGCGCTGGTCATGGGGGCCGTAGTCGTAGTCGATGACGTCGAGGACGGGGACACCGCGCTTGTGGAAGGGCAGGGTGTCATCTTCGATGGGGGTGGTGTCTTTGGAGATGGCGGCGAGGTGGCCGGTATTCTTGGCGGCGAGGTTCAGGAGATCGACCAGTTTGGGGTCGGAGTTGGCGTCCTGATCGATGTCGAGGTTCTTGTCGCCGATCATGTCGGCTAGGATGAGGGCCTTGATTTTAGACAGGGTACCGTCTTGCGACCACTTGGCGGCGAGGTGGCGTGATCCGTAGAGGGAGTCGGATGGGCCCCATTCCTTGACGGCTTCTTCGCCGTCGAAGAAGACCAGGTAGACGCTGTAGCCGATGGGGGGATGGGCGCGGAGGTACTCGCCGAACGCGATGAGGAGGGCCGAGGTGCAGGCTCCGTCGTTGGCACCTACGAAGGCGGTGTCCTTGAGGGGGTAGTTGGTCTCGTAGTGGGAGCCGAGGACGATGATGCCGTCTTTTTTGGCGGGGCCGACAGACGGGTATTTGACGATGATGTTTCGTAGAGACTGGAGGCCAACGGGGGTGCT
>JAYVZU010000497.1:0-3581 GCA_043783075.1 Rhodanobacteraceae bacterium | reverse complement strand
CGTGGGCGCCGAGAAAGATGTCGACCGGGAGCTTCCGCTGGAGGGCGAAGCCGTCTTTGAAGTCCTTCAGGATTCCCGGGTAGGACGCGGGTTTTCCGGGCGTGTCGACCAGATGGTAGGAGTCCAGCGCCGCGAAGCCGCCCGCAATTAATACGTTGAAGGTCTTTGAGACGTCGTGGACCTGCATGGTCCAGGTGGTGCAGCCCCTGGTGTGGCCGGCCGTGCGGTGCGCGGTCAGGACGGTTCCGCCGCGCTTTACGGTGTCGCCATCGTGCAGGACGCGGCTGACGTGGACCGGGGCGTAGGGCGTCAGGTCGGGTCCGCCAAAGTCGTTGGCGTCGCCGGTTTCGGCCAGTTCCGCGTCGCCGGCCATCACCATCAGTTTGGCGTGGGTTTCCTTTACCACCTCTGCGCCGCCAGCGAGATGGTCGTAGTGGGCCTGGCTGTTGAGCAGGATTTTTGTGTCTGCCCACTTGAACCCGAGTTCCTCCACCGCTGCGCGAATCTGTGGGGGCGATGTGGCCAGGTTGGCGTTGATCAGGATGTTTCCGGCAGGCGTTGTCACGAGGTACGCGGCGAGGTCGCGGCTACCGACGTAGTAGAGGTTTCCGGCGATCTTGAACGGCTTGAGGGCCGTCGTCCACTCGGGATTGATCTGCGCGTGCCCGAGTGGCGTGGCGAGCAGTATGGCAAAGACGAGGGGGAGGAGCTTCGCTGGACGGGGCATGGTTTGTTGATATCACCTAAGCCGCTGAAGTGCGAGTGGCAGGCGAGATGCCGCTACAGCTTGCGCGGCGTCTCTGGCCCGGCGACGGACATCAAGTCCAGCCGCATCAGCACCTTGCGCGCCAGCCCCGTGAGCGGCAGAGCGTGGAGCTTGGGGACGGGTTGCCAGATCAGCGCGTCTTTTGGTGCAGAGAGCGCCCGTCGAAGAGCACGGTCGCTGGAACCAGACAGCCCGTAGATCTCCACGTAGAAGTTGGTGTTGGTGATGGAGTGACGGAGCCGCATGACTGGTTCGCGGTCGACAACGGCGGTCATCGGCAGGGGTGGAAGTTCGATCATCCCGGGCATCAGGCTGGCGGTCAGATCGCGCCGCTCCAGCAGTACCTCTGTGGTGATGCCGCGCTTGCGGGTTGCGAGCAGGTACGCTGCGGGCTGGCTCTTCTGGACTCCGCGCGGAGCCGTGACGTGCTCGCCGCGGGTACGGCAGATCTCGTGGACAGGGCAGACGATGCAGAGCGGCGACCTGGGCGTACAGACAGTTGCGCCGAGTTCCATCATGGCCTGATTGTGGTCGCCGGCGGCGTTGGTCGCGTCGCCCAGGCGCCTGTGGGGGACCAGAGCCGCAGCCTGTTCGCGTACGAAGTTTCGCCCGGCAGACGAGGTGTCTTCTGCGCGGCCGGTCACTCGCAGTAGAACGCGCTCGACGTTGCCGTCGACTACGGCGATGCTCTCGCCGAAGACGATACTGGCAATGGCCGCCGAGGTGTACTCCCCTATGCCGGGCAGTGTGCGAAGGCCGGTGGAGGTCTCCGGAATGATGCCGCCGCGTTCGCACACCAGGAACTGTGCGGCCTTGTGCAGCATGCGGGCTCGCCGGTAGTAGCCGAGGCCAGACCAGCAGGCCAGGACCTCGGCCTCAGGTGCGAGAGCCAGCGCAACGAGCGTCGGAAACATCCTGAGAAACCTCTCGTAATGTTCGATGACCGCGGCGACGCGGGTCTGCTGCAGCATCACCTCGGAGACCCAGGTCCGGTACGGTTCGCGGATGCCGCGCCACGGGAGATCGCGAGCGTGGGCGCGATACCAGTGGATCAGCTTGCGACGAAACGTATGAATCTCGACCGGGTTCAGTTCGCCGGCGTGTGCTTGCTGCATCGTTAGTCCGTACCCTCGGGAGAAGCTTTGGGATTCACCTTCTGCTGTGCAGAAGGATACGGCATTCCCTTGGCGAGCACATCTTCCAAGCGCTTGTCGTAGCCGTAGAGATCATCGAAGAAGTGGACGTCTTTGTCCTCGTCGACTCGCGCGGTCAGGTAGAAGATGACTACCGGAAGCTGCTTTTTCAAGTTGACCTGATGGTTATCGGGGCCGGTGTTCATAGCTTCGAGCACCTTTTCCATCGGCCAGTCGTCGAGGCCGCCGTGCTGCAGCACCCAGACGGCGAGATCGGCAGGCTTCTGGACGCGGACGCAGCCGTGCGAGAAGTCGCGACGGGTGCGCTCGAACAACTCCGGCTGCGGGGTGGAGTGGAGATAGATGTCGTACTCGTTGGGGAACATGAACTTTACGAGGCCGAGCGAGTTCTTCGGGCCGGGCTTCTCCCGCACCTGGACCTGAAAGTGCGTTACCTGCGCGGCGGTTGCGGTGATTGGATGCCCGGTGTTGTCCGTCGTCTCAAAGTTATGCGACGCGAGATAGCCGATGCCACTCTTGGCAAGGTGGCCGGAAAGCTCCTTCTTGATGATGCTCACCGGCACATTCCAGTAGGGGCGGAAGATGAGGTACTTCATCATGTGGGCGAAGACCGGGGTGTCGTGGTCGCCCATCACCTTGCCGTCGACGACCTTCATGGTGAAGTCCATGTGGTGGGGGTCGGTGGGGCCATTGTCGCTGAAGCCGCGCAGGACAAACTCCGGCAGATTCACCATGAGCGGCATATTCAGATAGTCATTTGGGAGCCAGCGCCAGCGCTCCAGCGAGTAGCTCAACTGCTTTACGCGCTGTGACATCGGGATGTTCATCGATGTGATGGTCTGTGCGGTCAGCTTGCCATCGGGGGTGTAGCCGTGGCGCTCCTGATAGACCTTCACGGCGTCAGCGAGGCCTTGCGAATAGACGGGAGCAGGGGGCAGAGCTGCGGCGAGATCACCTTCCAACAGCAACCGGGCAGCCAGAGGTTCGAGCGCCAGATAGGCTCCACCAACGACGACAGGCTTCGCCACAGTGGGCAAAGGATCGGTCGGCGCAGCGGTTTGCTGCTTGGCGAGATCAAGGTAGCGCGCCAGCGCTTCCTCGGTCTTGCGGTACTGGTCGGAATCCGGCTCGACGGACTGGATCAGCTTCGGGACATCGGTCGCATCGACCGCGTTGTCGGAGACGAACTCGGGCAGGTCGTACTTCTTGTCCGCCGAGTTGATATCGAAGTTGAAGTGGGTCGGATTGACGCGGCCAATGCGCAGGTCAGAGATGTAGCGCATGACACTGACGGTCATGGCAGCATCGAACTGCACGACGTCGTCATCATTCTTCGTCGCCAGTTTTGCCAGCAGATCGGGCCAGCGCGAGGCGTCAAAGTCCTCGGGGTTCAGACCCTTTTTGTCGGCATCCTTGAACGCCTGAATGAAGGCGAGCGCCTGCACGCTGGGTTTGCCATCGTCCTCAACCCACGCGACTTCAAAGTTTCGGTCGTCATAGAAGGTTTTGACGAGCGGCTCGTAGTCAGAGAAATTTGGCCAGCGTAGGACTTGGACCTGCTTGGACTCTACGACCGGCTTCAGCTTGGAGGCGAAGCTATCCGACTTGGGGGCGGATCGGGTCTTGCGAAACCGGCGGCAACCGCCCATCAAAACCAGACT
>JAYVZU010000496.1:0-3586 GCA_043783075.1 Rhodanobacteraceae bacterium | reverse complement strand
AGACGCCAAGCTACGCTGCTTCATCGCAATCCACCCCTGAACTTCAGACTAATCAATCAGACTGTGGACGCAGAACTTGTGCAGAGTCTCCCTTCGGGGAGGTGGTATCCATGCGACTAACCAGTTACGAAATCACCCGGACCGCACCCAGACCCACCAACTCCTCCACCCGGTCAATAAACAATCGATCCGCCGCTACCATCACCTTGCTCGGCTCCAGCACCGCGCAAAACTCCCCCGGCTCCTCAAGGTCCAGCAGCAATTTGCCCCCCCCCGGACACTCGCGGAACAATCCAGCCAGCTTCTCCAGCAGCGCCGCATCCGGCGAGTGCAGTGGAACCTTGATCCGCAGCGCCTGCGGAAGCTGCAGCTTCACATCCTCCAGCGCCACAATCGACGACAATGCCAGCTTCGGAGCCGAATCCTCTTCGCCCCTCAGCGACCCACGCACCAACACCGGGACATCGATCTTCAGCTTCTCCGCCAACTTTTCATAACTCTGCGGAAACACAATCAGCTCAATCTTTCCGACCGTATCTTCCAACGAAGCCTGGGCATACAACTCACCCGACTTCTTCGACTTAGCCACCTTCAACCCGGTAATCACGCCCGCAATCTGAATCTCATTCGGCTCCGGACCACCTCGCCGAAACTGCTGCGGCTCCGGCTTCATCTCAATCGCCGTAGCGGTATCCACAACCTTCATATTCCGCAGCTTCTCCCGATACTTATCCATCGGGTGTCCACTTACAAAAAATCCCAGCACTTCCTTCTCATTCTGAAGCCGAGTATGTTCATCCCAATCCGCCACATTAGGCAGAGCTTCTACTTTATTCCCTGCTACTGGAGTAATATCCGAATCGAATATTCCGAATAAACCACTCTGTCCTGCAGCTTTGTCCTTTTGAGCCTTCTGCGCCCGCTCCATCGCGTTGTCGAGCGCCGCAGTCACCTCCGCGCGACGCCCAAATGTATCCATCGCGCCAGCCTTGATCAGCGACTCCAGCACCCGCTTGTTCAGCAGCCGCAGGTCAACCTTTTCGCAGAACTCCCACAAGCTCACAAACCCGGACTTTCCGTCCTTGATCAGCGCCGAACGGGCTTCAATGATCGATTCAATCGCGTTATGTCCAACATTTTTGATCGCCGCTAACCCAAACCGGATCGCCTCTGAATCTCCAACCTTGCTCGGCGTAAACTGCGCAGCCGACACCTGAACATCCGGCGGCACAACCGCAATTCCAATCTCGCGACACTCCGAAATATACTTGACCACATTTTCCGGCTTTGATGTTTCACTCGTCAGCAGAGCAGCCATAAACTCCACCGGAAAGTGAGTCTTCAAGTAAGCCGTGTGATAAGCCAACAGCGCATAAGCGGCAGAGTGCGACTTATTAAATCCGTACTCAGCAAACTTCGCCATCAAATCAAAAATATTCCCGGCAATAGCTTTGGGGTGCTTGTTTTCAGCAGCCCCTTCCATAAACTTTATCTTCTGCTTTGCCATCTCCGCGGCGTCTTTCTTACCCATCGCGCGCCGCAACATATCGGCTTGGCTCAGCGAGAATCCCGCAAGCCTGTTCGATATCTGCATAACCTGCTCTTGATACAACATCACGCCCAGCGTCTCCCGCAGAATTGGCTCCAGCTCCGGTAGTTCGTACTCCACCGCGCGCCGTCCCCACTTGCGCTCGATGAATTCATCCACCATTCCGCCCTGAATCGGTCCCGGCCGATACAGCGCGTTCAACGCGGTCAAATCCTCCACAGTGTTCGGCTTATACCGCCGCAACACATCGCGCATTCCGCTCGATTCAAACTGAAATACTCCACTCGTCAACGCCTTGTGAAACACCTGCTCATACGTCTTCGCGTCGTCCATCGCAATCGTCGCAAGGTCAACGTCAAGCCCCTTCGTCTGCTTGATCAGCTTCAGCGCATCGTCGATCACGGTGAGTGTCGTCAGACCCAGAAAGTCCATCTTCAACAGACCCATCTTCTCGATCGCGCCCATGTCGTAGCTGGTCACGATTTCTTCCGACTTCGCCCGCGTCACCGGCACCAACTCCGTCAGCGGTGAAGGCGCAATCACAACTCCAGCAGCGTGAACCCCAGCGCCACGCACCAGACCTTCCAGCCGCATCGCCGTGTCGATCAACTCCTTGATCTTCGGCTCCGAGTCGTACGCCTTCGCCAGTGGCCCATCGTCCTTCAGCACCTCGGCAATCGTCACGCCGATCTTGCCCTGGATCATCTTTGCAATGCGATCGACCTCGCCATACGGCATGTCGAGCGCACGCCCAACGTCCTTGATCGCCGCCTTCGCCGCCATCGTGTTGAAGGTGATGATCTGCGCGACCTGGTCCTTGCCATACTTGCGCTGCACATACTCAATCACTTCGCCGCGCCGATTCATACAGAAGTCGATATCGATATCCGGCATCGAGATACGTTCCGGATTCAGAAATCGCTCAAACAGGAGTTCGTTCTGCAACGGGTCAACATCCGTGATCTCCATGCAGTACGCCACCAGCGAACCTGCCGCCGAACCACGACCGGGCCCCACAGGAATATGCTGCTCCCGCGCATATTTGATGAAGTCCCACACGATCATGAAGTAGCCCGGAAACTTCATCTGCTTGATGCAATCGATCTCCCGATTCAGCCGAGCTTCGTAGTCATCAATCGTCTTCCGCAACAGCCCAAGGTTTCGCAGGTGCGAGACATTCGTCTCCAGTCGCTTCTTCAACCCCTCGCGGCAGACCTGCTCAAAGTAGTCGTCCAGCGTCATTCCCGGCGGCACTGGGAACTCCGGAAATGGATTATCAACCTTGTTCAGCGTCAGGTTGCAGCGCTCCGGAAACTGCATCGTCCGCGTCAACACCTCGGGATGGTCCGGAAACATCCGAGCCATCTCCGCCGCCGTCTTGATGTAGAACTCTTCCGTATCGAACTTGAACCGCTTCGGATCGTTCATGCTGCCGGCGGTCTGCACACACAGCAGAACCTCATGTGCGCGGCTGTCCTGATCCTCGATGTAATGCGAATCATTCGTCGCAATCAAAGGAATGCCAAGGTCCTTCTCCATCCGGAACATGTAGTCAACGACGGCCTTATCCGGCGCCAGCTTATGGTCCTGAACCTCAAGAAAGAAGTTCCCCTTACCGAACATTTCCTCGAACTTCCCGGCCGCCGCCTTGGCCTTCTCGTAGTCGTCCTGCATCAGGTGCTGCGACACCTCACCAGCCAGACATCCCGAAAACCCAATCAGCCCTTCCGTATGCTTGGCAAGGAAGTTCTTGCTCACGCGCGGCTTGCGATAGAACCCATGCAGTGCCGCCTCGCTCGTCAGCCGAACGAGGTTCCGATAGCCTTCCTGATTCTCCGCCAACACCAACAGATGGTTGTACTTATCCCCATCGCCCTTGGCCCGATGATCCTCGGCCTGGCAGATGTACAGCTCGCACCCAAGGATCGGCTTCACACCCTTTTTATTCGCCGCATTGAAGAAGTGCACCGCGCCAAAGATGTTCCCATGGTCGGTCATCGCGACAGACGTCTGCCCAATCTTGTCGACGTGCGCAAC
>JAYVZU010000495.1:0-3599 GCA_043783075.1 Rhodanobacteraceae bacterium | reverse complement strand
TCGCCTCGCCGGAGGTTGAAGATGAAGCCTAAAACTCCGCCAGCCGAGGGCCGCTTCGCCTACGAGGGCCTGGACCGGGTCATCCACGAGCGTGCCCGCCTCAGCCTGCTCACGTCGCTCATCACCACGCCGCGCGGCATCACTTTCAACGACCTAAAGCAGCTATGCTCGCTCACCGACGGCAATCTAAGCCGCCACTTAAAGGTCCTCGAAACCGGGGGCATGGTCGAGATCAAGAAGGGCCAGGACGGCAACCGGCCGCAGACCATCTGCCGCATCACGCCCGACGGCCGCCGCCGCTACCTCGACTACCTCTCCACGCTGGAGCAGGTGGTGAAGGACGCCGCGAAAGTCAGCAAGGCAGACTCCAAAACACTCCTTCGCAGCCTGACGCCGTCGGAGGCATGACCCTTTTTTCGCAAGTTACTTTGCAGTAGAAAGTGAATAAAAATTCGGTACACGACAGGAGAATAAATGATTCGGACCGGGCTTAAAGGGGTTGTGATCGCGGTACTGATGCTGGTGATCTGGGTTGGGCTGCTGCTCGTCGGGTCTGTGGTCAGCGAGCGCCAGCAGTTCCGCAACGATGCCGTACAGAGCATCGCGGAAAGCTATGCCGGGCCGCAAACTTTCGTCGGCCCAGTGCTGGTCCAGCCCTATCAGCAGATCGAAAAGACCTTGACTGGACCCGACAAGAAAATGGAAGTCACGACCGGAACGCATGACGGCAGCGAAGTCACGTTTCCGGCGAAGCTGCAGATGACGGGCAACATTACCCCATCCGAGCGCCGCCACGGTCTCTACCGGGCTGCTGTCTATACGACCGACGTAAAGCTGTCTGGATCGATCGACGTTCCTGCGTCCGATATTCAGGGAGACGTCACCTACGGCGAGCCGTACCTCGCGTTTCAGCTTACAGACGTCCGCGGGATTGTCGGAACACCGGAAGTACGTGTAAACGGGGTCGCTATGCGGATGACCCAGGGAGGGCTGATCGTTGGTGCGATCGAGCAACTATCTCCCGAGCCGCTGGGTTCGGGCAGCCTGAGTTCCAGTCCAGTCGGACTGCGGAAGATGATGACGTCCGCGCCAACTCATCCCTGGCAGCCAAATCTCCGGGTCCGGCTGGTTGGCGCACAGCGCGGCAAAGCCGCACACTACGACGTCGAAATGACGATGAAAGTGGCCGGAACCCAAAAGCTAAGCCTCGCTCCGGTGGCAGATAGCAATGAGATCTCGCTCGATTCCACCTGGCCCGCACCGTTGTTTGCCGGACGGTTTCTTCCCAGAAACCCCGCAGTAAGCGAAAAAGGATTTCACGCAGCCTGGAGCCTCTCGTCGCTTGCCGCAGCAACGCAGCAGCAGATCATCGCCGGTAGCGACAACCTCGATTCCATGACGGTCACTCTCCTCACCCCAATAGACCCGTACAAGCTGAGCGACCGCGCCACGAAATACGGCATCCTCTTCGTGGTCCTCACCTTTGGCGGCTTCTTCCTCTTCGAGGTGATGAAGCAGCTACCCATCCACCCCATCCAATACCTGCTGGTCGGCTTCGGTCTGGCAATCTTCTTTCTGCTGCTCGTTAGCTTCTCGGAGCACATGGCCTTCGCGCTTGCCTACACGCTCTCGAGCGCGGCCTGCATCGGCCTGCTCACCTTCTACCTCTCGTATGTGCTGCGCAGCCTGACGCGCGGACTCGGCTTCGGCACCATGCTGACGTCGCTATACGCCGCCGTCTACGGCCTGCTGATCAGCGAGGACAACGCCCTGATCCTCGGCTCGCTGATGCTCTTCGCAGTGCTCGCCGTAGTGATGGTCGTGACCCGCAAAGTGGATTGGTACCGGAGCGCGACAACGATGGCACCACCACCTCCGCAACCGCAGGGCCTTGGGTTGTAGCGGGGTGCTGAAAAGGCCCCCGTTTTGAAAGGGCGCGGCTTCAGCCGCGCCGCAAGTCAAGCAGAATGAATTCGGCTTCAGCCGCTGAGGGAATGCTTCGAGCCGGGATATGCCTCCATGAGGCCTTACCGGCTCGGTTGATTACTCAATATCTGCTTTCCACCTGCGTTCACAATGACGAAGACCGGCCCGGGCAGTTGCAACACCGTACGCTCGACATCCGACGGATCCTGCCATAGAAAGATCCGCTGCGGCCCGCGCCACTTCGCGGTGATGGATTCTCGCGTCTCGAAGATCGGCGGTGCGTCGGGGAAGAAGCTGCCGTACCAGAGGTTTGAGCTGCGGCCCTCGATGATGTGCAGGTCGTTGCGCCGCAGGTAGAACCCGAGGGTCGAGCCCGCCTCGTACTCGCCGTGGATCGCGACCATGTCGCCGGGCTGCAACTGCGGCGCGATGGCTGCTGCCAGCTGGTGCGAGGTCAGGGTCGGTGAGAAGATGACCAACCCCTGATGCGCCGCAAGCAGGAAGAGGAATGATCCCGCTGTCAGGGCGAGCGTCGCAGCATTCGGTAGCCCGCGCCTCCGCAGAGCCCAATGCGCCAGCGTCCCGCCTAGCAGGGCGACAATGGTCACCACCAGCGGCAGGCGGAACATCCCCAGTGCACGCGCGTTCAGATCGAGAAAGTGTCCAAACGAAAGCGCATAGTTCCCCGGATTCTGCTGCAGCAAGGTCGATAGATCGGTGTTCGCCGCCGGTGTCTGCGTGTGCAGGACAAAGTACAGCGCAGCCGCCGCACCCATCGACCCAACCACCAGCAACAACGTCGCGACCCGCTGCATCGGCTTCGCGGTAAAGGCTGCGAGCACCGGGTGGCTGCTCTCAGCCAGCAGAGCCGCGATCAGCAGGATCATCGGCGGTAGCGACGGCAGCACGTAGTACTCCTGCCGGGTGGAGAGGCTGAAGAACAGCAGCGGCACCGCCATCCAGACGATCAGAAACAGGTTCGTCCGCTCGACAGCCTCCAGCTTTTGACTGCGCAGCCGCGCCCAATATCCCTTGGCGCGCATGGGTAGAGCCTTCGCCAATGCCGACGGCAGAAACGCCGACCACGGCATCAGCCACACCGCAATCAGCCCGTAGAACAGCCACAGCGGCGACGTGTCGTAGTCATGTGGCACCCGCACATTCAGGTACCGATACACCTGCTCGTTGACGAAGTAGAACCACGCCCACCCGTGGACATTGCCGTCGGTCGGCAGTGGCACTTCCCAGTGACCGGTCGCGTGCGAGAGATCGCCGGGATTCCCATGACCGGGATTCGCCAGCGCAATCAGCACATGCCACGGCATCGCAATCAGCAGCAGCAGGGCGATGCTCGTAACCAAATGCATCTGCCCGATCCGCCGCACCGAACCGCGAATGCCACGCGTCGCGAGCAGATAAATCCCGACAATTGCCAGCGGAAACACCGCGCCGATCAGCCCCTTCGTCAGCAGGTTCAGCGCGATTCCGACGGCAAATAACCAGCACTCCCAGCGCCCCGGCTTCTCCTGCTGCTCGGTCAGCCAGAAGCAGTAGAGAGACACCGTTAGCAACACGCAGACCAGAACATCCGGAATATTGATCCGCGAAAAGATGAAGATGCCGAAGCTCGAAAGAGTGATCAGTGCGGCGTAGAGACCAGCCCGCGTACTCGC
>JAYVZU010000494.1:0-3599 GCA_043783075.1 Rhodanobacteraceae bacterium | reverse complement strand
ACCTTCTGCACGACCCAGTTACCGCGTTTCACTGGGCTCGTTCGCAGTCCGGGCGAGTTCTGCGTCATGAATACAGCCATTGGCAAAAGGCCGCCGCGGCCATACTGTCCCGCATTATCGACGCGCACCCAACGGTTGGTGCCGTCATCGGTGTTCGGTATGCCGTAGTGCTTTGCGAGCGGCGGATTGACGAAGGTGTAGTTGCCGTAGAGTAGATCGAGCGCAGAAAGATTGCCCTGAATGATATTTTCGACGAAGCGGATCGGCTCCTCAAACATGGCTTCCCGTAGTTCGTCGGTAAATTGTGGAAACCGCATACGATCGACTGAGTTGTTCGTCTCAAACAGGCTGAAATTCAACCAATGGCCTGTAAATTCCGTCGCCAAGCCGCGCGCACGCTGGTCTTTCATCATGCGTTTCGTCTGTGCCAGCAAAACAGCGGGCTGTTGTAGATCGTTTAACTTCGCGTGCCGCAGCAATTCTTCGTCAGGCATACTCGCCCATAGGAAGTAGCTCAGGCGACTTGCCAGCGCATAGCTCGACAAAGGCTTGGAGGGGGTGGCAATCGATACCCTAACGAAGTTGGGTTTTGAAGAAGAAGCTACAAAGCCCTCAGCCGAGTCGAGCCGGTAGAGGAAATCCGGTTCCATCAGCACACTGGCAATCGCTTCCCGCATGGCATCTTCCGCACTCAACTGATTTTGCGTGCGCACATGGTGGTAATAAGCCAGCAGATCCTTGCGCTCGGCAGGCGTAAGTGGCCGACGGTAAGCCTTGGCGGCAAAGCTGACCAGAGCTTCCAGTTGTTTCGGCTCCGCAGCCATCCGCTGCTTTTCAAGGCTGCGCAGGGTCGCGTTCACCCCATCGAAGTGAGTACGGATGCCTTCGACCGCGGCGGGATCGTTTTTGGGACTTGCAGTAGCCTTGGCCAAATACGCGTCACGCATCTTGGAAATCACTTCTGTATCTGTGAGCGCGTGATCCGTTGGGCGCGGGCTGCCAGACTCAGTGCCCCTCCCGAAGGCCTCACCACTCTGATTGAAGTAAAACTGCTCCCAGGTGTGTGCCGTGTAATCGGCAACGTAGTCGAACTCGTTCCAGAGGCGGTCAAGCTCTTTCTTCCCACTGTCGTCGAGTATGAGCTGTTGCAACGCGAGGTCGTCGCGGAAATAGCCCATCGCGTTGTGGTACCCGGCGCTCAGGAATCGGCCTTTATCGGTAGAGTCGTCGGGGAAGTACCGGCCACGCTCGGTCACGTAAAATCCGTCAGGGAAGACGGCTGCTAAGCGCGAAAACGCGGCTTCGTAACGGGCGCGTTCGCCATGAGGCACGATCAAGTCGACGTCTTCAGCTCGCGCCTTGGCTGAGAGCGCGGCCCAACGGGGAGCCGCATCCTGATGCAGCGGAGGATAAGCCGGAATTTCCGGAAGCACAAGCGGTGGATCGTTGTCGTTGCGTAAATCTTTCGGATCGCTTTCACGCCTGTGCTCAGAAAATTCCTGAAGTTTGTAGTTCTGCAACGGTTCAGACTGCCCCGGCAGTCCTTCGACATGGGGCGTAGCAAACTGCATGGCGGTATGCGTACGAATCTTCACCACGAAGTCCCGCATTGCGGCGCAGTCCCCAGAGACGTCGCTCATTTTCACCGATGTTTTCGGATCGGGCAGCGCCAGGAACATCTTCTGCAGCTTGAGCACAGGACCTGCCGCGTCTTTGTCATGCAGAATGTCCCACACCATCGCCAGGTATTTGGGGCTCAATTTGGCGTTCACCGAAGTGGCGGTTAACGTGGTGTTGGGTTTCTTGAGAGACGTTCTGTAGCGATAGCGCCAGGCTGCCTCGAAGTAGTCCGCAAAGTCGGTTGGCTGCGCACTATAAAAGCTCAGGATGCGCTTGATCGCGTACTTTTCCCGATCAGTCTCGACCTTCATCGGGAATGCCGCGAAATCGATCCCGTCCGGCTTGAGCACGGCGTGATTCGCTACTTCGCGGGCCGCCTTCAGGTACTTATTGAGCAGCACCGGAGACATGGTGAGGGATTCGCCGGAATTAGCAAAACCGGCCTCGTTCGCTGGATCAACAGGGAACTCCTTGGCGACCTTCATGTCCTGTCCGGTTAGGTCGCGAATTGTGTAATCGTATTCCGCCTTGCTGAGCCTGCGAGTCAATACGACGCCTGGGTCGCCGTCCGTCCGTCTGATCTCATCGGCACGCACTGCCTTAACCCAATCGACGATCTGTTGCACTTCGGCGGCAGGCGGAGCGGGCATCGGCTTTGGCGGCATTTCCTGATTTTGCAGCCTCTCGGAAAGCAGTGCCCACCGGGCAAAGTCGTCTCTGACCATGTCCACGTTCGAATACGATTTGAGATCAAACTGCGCCGGTGCGTTTTTGCCGCTATGGCAGCCCACGCAGTACTTGCTGACAAATGGCTTAACTGTCTTGTCGAATTGTTGATCGACTTTGTGAGGAGGGGTACCTCCGGCCACGATGTATTGGCCCGAAAACAAAAACCCTAGCAGGAAAGGTCGAAACTTCATACAGGAGCGATCCTCAGTCAGCATTTTCTTCAACATTCGATTAAGTATCAAAGTGCAGATAAATCGCTGCTGTCTTAACTCTTCGCAGCCCTCTGTCGACAGATGGTAGACCCTAAGAATTCGCCAGTCAATGGGTCGGCGAAGCCAGATGTCGCCCTACCAATTGTGTCAGCCGCGTGGGTGTCTCACCGAAGGGTAAATTTGTGAAACTCAATCCGGGATACCTGGCGCGTTCGCCTGAACTATGGGGGCTCCAGCCAATCCATCGGATGTCGGTGACGGCTTGTCCCTCCGCGCTTCACGGTCCGAGTGAACTCGACGTTATCTCTTCGTATGTCGATTGAGAATGCCCGTCACCCGGTCGCCTGAGTGGACCCGTCAGCCTTGGTAAGCCTCCGAAGGATACTCGGTTTCAGGAGGGAATGTCTGGTAACCCAAATGGCAGGCCCAGAAAAGCTCGGGACCTCGACCATGAACTGCTTCGAGAAGCCAACTCTTTGATGACCATCAATGACAACAGACAGCGTCGCGACGGCCACTCCACCTTGGCGCAAATGTCCGCACTGTTGTCGGCCGGCAAAACCGCTTATACCGAGCTCAAGAATCTATGCGTCTGGGCGAAGACGAGTGGAGGGATGGGCTCTTTGTGCCGGAGTCAGCACGAGCTGATCTTTGTCTTCAAGGCAAGTACTCCGCAGATATTGCGGCACTTACGGGCTTCGACAGAGCCCGTGTCGGCAAATGGAACAGAGAATTGATTCTCCGTACCGGGGAATCGAATTTCCCCGATCAGTGAGACTCTACACAAGTTCTGCGTCCACAGTCTGATTGATTAGTCTGAAGTTCAGGGGTGGATTGCGATGAAGCAGCGTAGTTTGGCGTGTCAGGGAATGTTTGAGAAGTATGGCCGGAAGTCTCGCCGGGAGTTGTTTTTGGAGGAGATGGAGCGAATCGTTCCGTGGTCTGCGATGGCGTCTCTGGTTCATCCGCACTATGCGAAGGCGGGCAACGGTCGGCAGCCGGTGGGGTTGTCGATCATGCTGCGGACGTAATTCGTGC
>JAYVZU010000493.1:0-3602 GCA_043783075.1 Rhodanobacteraceae bacterium | reverse complement strand
ACATTGCCGTCGTCGTCGGCGCCGGAGATACCGTAACAAGCAGCGGCGATGACGTGCCGCTCTGGAAGTTAGAATCGCCACCATAAGCAACGGTGATCCAATGCGTCCCGCCGCTCAACGCCGAAGCCGTAAAGCTTCCCGCACCACCAAAAAGTGTTGCCGTCCCCAGCGTCGTTGATCCATCCAAAAATTTCGCCGTGCCACTCGGCACGCCAGATGTCGCCGGCGAAACCGTCACACTGAAAGTGTCGCTGCTGCCATACACAATCGAAGCCTTCGTCGCACCAATCGTAACGCTGGTCTGAGCCTTCACAATCACCAGCGACTTCACAATACTATTCGAAGTCAGGTAATTCGGATCGCCAGAATAAAACGCTTGAATCGTGTGTGTCCCAACAATCAAAGTCTGCGTTGTATAACTAGCGCTACCCGTTCCAAATGGAATCGGCACAACTGCCAAAGTATTCGCAGGAACGACGCTCGTATCAACAAACGTCACACTACCGGCCGGAGTACTTATTGGAACCCCGGTCACATTTGCCGTCATCGTAATTGCCGTTCCATACGGAACATTATTCGAACTGAAGCTGACAGCCGTTGTCGTTGCGGCCTGCGCCACAGTCTCCGGCGCGTTCGAGGTACTAGCCGTTGCAACATAGTTAATATCCCCTCCATACGACGCAGAGATGCTATGGAAGCCCGCTCCAAGCGCATTGATCGTCAACTGCGCGACTGATTGACTCGGAACAATATTCGCGCCCAGCGTCGCCGTTCCCAGAGTCGTGGCGCCATCCATAAACGTGATCGTGCCCGACGGCACACCACTCGTCACCGGCACCACAGCAGCAGTCAAAATCACGCTGCCGCCGTAGGTCGTATTAGCCGGCGCTGCTCCAACCGTCATCGACGTCCCCGCCTGGACAACGTTCACGATCACCGCAGCGCTAGAGCTATCCGACGCCCCAAACCCCGAGCCTCCCGCATAAAATGCCGCAACAGAATCACTGCCAACTGGCAGCGCAGCCGTGTTCAAAACAGCCACGCCCTGCACGTTCAACGGCACCGATCCCAACACCGAAGTACCGCTCATAAAGGTCACAGACCCCGTCGGCACTACAGTTCCCACGGACTGAACCACGGTGGCCGTCAACTTAACCGAACTTCCATAGACAGCCACAGTCGGGGTCGCTGTCATAGTCGTAACGGTGCCGGTCGTGTTCACATTCACCGTCACCGCTCCGAACGACAATGCCGTAAAATTCGCATCCTGCGGATACACCGCTGTATAGGTATGCACTCCCGAAGTGACTCCAGTCAGCGTCAACGAAGCAAGCGTTCCGTTGCCGCTCAACGTAGCCGATCCCACCAGATTTGTACCCTCGTAAAACTCAATCGCCGAGGTAGGCGCAGGTTTTGAAGCCTCAGTAATCTCCACGATGGCATTCAACGTAAACGATGCCGGGTTTGGCAGCGCCAGGCTCTTCTGATTATTCAAAGTTGAAGTGGAAAGGTATAGCTCACCCGAAAGAAATGGAAATGCGGTAGTCGGGCACGCAAAGGGTGCCTGCGTAGGATTCGTCACCGACCCCGTGTAGGTAATTCCCACAGATCCGTTATTGCTCGGACTGATTGTCTGCAGCGAAGCCGGCGTCACCGGGCCGGGACCAATCGTAATGTTCGCGAAGCGCGGGACGGGCGTCAGGTTGAAGCCACCACTTACATTCAAATTGTCAAACGTAATACCCAACGGGAAGTTCGCACTGAATCCCTGCAATTGAACAGTACTGCCTGTAATTGTCGAAGCCGTAACGTTATGCAATCCAATATTCTGATACGAAGGAATGCTCGTCCCTAAATTGGTGTTATAAAACGGGTTGAACTGGAAGGGCACACGAATATTCTGGATGCACACGTTCCTATACTGAATATTGTTCACCACACCGCCGCGATCATCCGCCGACTTAATCCTCAAACCCACCGAATTCCCATCCGAAAGATTTCCCGACATCGCAACGTTCTGCACCAGCACATTGCTCACGCCGCCAGACGTAATGCTCCCGATCGACACCCCATGCCCCGAGTAAGTATGTGTATTCGAGATCGTCACATTCGACACACCATTGCTTGCGCCACTAGCACCAATCGCAACGTCATCGTCCCCATCGGAAATGTAGGAGTTATTGATCGTGACATTGGTAATCCTGTCATCCGGATCAATGCCATCCGTATTGCGAGCGTTATACGGCGATAGAATCTTCACGCCCCAAACCGTAAATCCCGAAGCCGTCTGATACTTCACATGGAACATCGGCGAATTCGTGAGCGTAATCTTGTATAACGTGAAATTCGCTGCGTTCTTCGCATACAGCAGGATCGGATTATTCTGCACTCCATTCCCATTCGCTTGGCTCGCCAGGTCCCACCACGAGTAAGTCTGCGCAACACCGCCCTTCAGCAACTTGTCGCCGCCGCGCCCGTTGATCACGCCGTAACCCATCACTCCAGCGCCGGCAGACGCGCTGCCATTATTAATCTGAATCAGCGGCACGCACCCATTGCCAACCGAACCAACCGTCCCGCAAGTCTCCGCACCGCCCACCGTCGACTGATAGTCCGTCGGATTCCGCGACCCAAACAGCGTCACGCCACCATCCACAATCAGAGTCACGCCACTAGGAATATTCAGCGGCCCCGACAGGAACCCATTATTCGTCCCACCCAGCGTCAGTTCCACCGCCTGGCCCGCTGCACATGCACTCAGAGCCGTCTGAATGCGCACTGTATCCAGCGCATTCTCAGACACCGGCTCGCCGCCCACGATCGCCTGTTGCGCCGCCAGCGCCGTACAAGTCATCGGAAATGTCGGCTCAACCACGGTGCGCGTATCCTGAGCCTGCACCGTCATCGACGCCGCAACCACCATAACCGCTACCAATCTACGAACGCTAAGACGCATCGTCACAAGCAAACCACGCACGTTAAACATAGAGACTCCTTCACCCGACGGGGTCGCATACATGGCGCGCCCACTAGGCAACTTACATTTTTCATTGGATGTATCTGTACTGGCTCCGCAACCTGGGGAAGTGAAAGTGCTACGCCATCCCAGCCTTTATCTCTCCCGGAGGTGAACTTCCCCCGTGGATATGGTGTACCCGTTGTAACTCGGGCGAAAGACGTTCCTACAGCCACCACAGTCTCACCGTGACCCTCCACAGTGTCAAGTTAAGCAACACATCCCAGACCCTTTACGCACCCCACCATCATGCCGCCAGCCCATGATCTTCGTAATCCCTCACTCGGGGGATAGCTGAAAAATCTTCCGCATCAATCGCCACTTTGCGCCAAAGTCAGACTCCGACCCAACATCCTGGAACTTCGCCACCAGTGCCTCCCACTCCTGCACCTGCGGATTCGCCAGGTCCATCTCCAACTTGCGTTCAAAGCTGAAGTCGTCCACCGTGTCCATAATCATGAACACCCGCCCATCCAGTTCATAAAGTTGCATATCCACAATCCCCGCATCCCGAATACTCTTCGTAATCGCTGGCCGCGACACCGTATGCAACGCAACATATTCCGCGATCAACTCCGCATCCTTC
>JAYVZU010000492.1:0-3614 GCA_043783075.1 Rhodanobacteraceae bacterium | reverse complement strand
TCCCTACTGCCTATACCCTGCTTTTAGCTCTTACCGTCTGCGCTGGCGATCTCTTCTTCGGCCTTCCGAGTAATCTCGTTCGCCTCGTCGTACTTCGCGCCGTCGTCCCCGGCCTCAGCCCACATCTTGTGGCCAAGCTTCAGGTCTTCTTCCGCGCCCGCACGATCGATCTCGTCAGGATGCATCGCTGTCTCCGCCAGAATGGTCACCCGCTCCGGCAGTACTTCAACGAATCCCCACGCCACGAAAAACTTCTGGTCGCCCGAAGTCCCGCCGTGTAGCCGGACTTCGCCCGCGCCAAGTTCCGCAAGCAAAGGAGCCGCGCCATACAGCGCCTCCAGGTAACCGGCGGCCGACGGAAGCTCTACAGCCTCCGCCGTCGCGTCCAGCACCACACGATCCGGCGTTACCAGCCGTACCGCCAACAATCCGTTCTGTGTACCCTCAGCCATCGCTAAGCCATCGCCTTCATCTTCTCAGCTGCTGCCTTCACGTCTTCGATGCCGCCCTTCAGATAGAAGGCCTGCTCCGGAATCTCATCATGCTTGCCTTCGATGATCTCCTTGAAGCTGCGGACCGTATCCTCAACCTTCACGTACGCGCCCGGAATACCGGTGAAAATTTCCGCGACGTGGAACGGCTGCGACAGGAAGCGCTGCACCTTGCGAGCCCGGGCAACGGTGATCTTATCCTCTTCGGAAAGCTCGTCGATCCCAAGAATCGCGATAATGTCCTGCAGATCCTTATAACGCTGCAGAATACGCTTTACTCCCTGCGCCACGTCATAGTGCTCCTGACCAACGACACGCGGCGAAAGAATACGTGAAGTCGAAGCCAGCGGGTCTACTGCGGGGTAAATTCCGAGTTCGGAAAGCGGGCGCGAAAGCACGGTGGTCGCATCCAGGTGGGCAAAGGTCGTCGCCGGAGCCGGATCGGTCAAGTCATCGGCCGGCACGTAAACGGCCTGCACCGAGGTGATCGAACCCTTCTTGGTCGACGTAATGCGCTCCTGAAGCTCACCCATTTCGGTCGCAAGGTTCGGCTGATATCCGACGGCCGAAGGCATACGGCCAAGCAGCGTCGAAACCTCGGAACCGGCTTGCGTAAACCGGAAGATGTTGTCGATGAACAGCAGCGTATCCGCACCCTCTTCGTCACGGAAGTATTCCGCAACGGTCAGGCCGGTCAGCGCCACGCGCAATCGCGCCCCTGGGGGCTCGGTCATCTGTCCATAGATCAGCGCAGCTTTGCTCTTGTTGAAGTCGTTAATATCAATAACGCCCGACTCCTGGAACTCATGCCACAGGTCGTTGCCTTCACGCGTACGCTCTCCAACTCCGGCGAACACCGAGAAACCACCGTGCTGCTGCGCAACGTTGTTGATCAACTCCTGAATGACGACGGTTTTGCCGACGCCGGCACCGCCGAACAAGCCGATCTTTCCGCCCTTCAAGAACGGCTGGATCAGGTCGATGACCTTGATGCCAGTCTCGAACATCTCTTCCGACGTAGCCTGCTCGTCGAACGCAGGCGCCTGTCGGTGGATCGGCATATACTTCTTGGCGTTTACCGGACCCATCTCGTCCACAGGCTGGCCTAGCACATTCAAGACGCGGCCAAGGGTCTCGCGACCCACCGGAACCATGATGCCGTTGCCGGTATCGTGCGCATTCATGCCACGAACCATACCTTCGGTCGCAACCATCGCGATGCAGCGTACGCGACCTTCACCAAGGTGCTGCTGCACCTCGACGACGACATCCAGCGGCGTGGGCACAGTAAAGCCCTCGCTCGTAATCCGGAGCGCCTGGTAGATCGGCGGCATATGCGCCTCTTCGAACTGCACATCAACGGCCGGTCCGCTGATCGAAATTACTCTTCCAATATTCTCTGCCATAGTCTCTTTCAGACGGCCTTTACAGCGCCGCCGCTCCGCTCACAATCTCAATAATTTCCTTCGTAATCGCAGCCTGCCGAACCCGATTCATCGTCAGACTCAAGCTGTCGATCAGATCTCCAGCATTCTTCGTCGCCGCATCCGTCGCAGTCATACGCGCCGCATGTTCCGCTGCCGTCGACTCCAACAGCGCATGGAACAACTGTGTTGTCACATACCGCGGCATCAGGTGGCCGAACAACTCTTCCGGAGTCTGGTCGAAGATATAGTCCACGTCCGACGTTCCAAACTTCTTCGCCTCAGCCAGCTCTTCCGCTGTATCCGGCTCGCGAACGCTGATGCCTTCAGACTCAGCCGCCCGAACCGCCGCATCGCGCTCTTCTTCCGTGCGCTCCTCGGCAGACTCAATCGTCTGCTCACCAAGCTTCCGAATCGGCAACAGCTTCTCAACTACGATCCTCTGCTGCAGCACCGACTTGAACTCGTTGTACACGATGTAGACCGAGTCAATCTCCGCCCGCTCGTACCGCGCGATGATCCCGTGAGCCATCGCCATTACATCTTCAAAGTTCGAACGGAGCAGCAGTTCAAGATGCTCGCAAGCGACTTCAATCTGGCCGTTGCGATGCCGAATTGTCTCGTAGTGCGTCGAGAGGTCGTTATCGTAATGCTCTTCCGTCTTGTTGTACTGCGCCGCTTCAAACTTGCGTTTGTAGAAGCCAATTGCCTTCTTGCCAACTGGCTCCAGGTCGATATTATGCCCCTTCGCAATGCGCGCATCAATAAACTTCTGTGCCGCCTTGCCAACGTTCGCGTTGAACCCACCCGCAAAGCCCTTGTCGCCGGCAATCACGATCACGAGGACATTCTTCTCCTCGCGCTCCACCAGCAGCGGATGCATCACCTCGCCCGACTCTGCATTGAACAGATCCGTGCGACGCACCAGCGACTCCAACACATTCAGCAGCATCTGCGCGTATGGCCGAGCCGCAATGGCCCGTTCCTGCGCGCGGCGCAACTTAGCCGCCGAGACCATCTTCATGGCCTTCGTGATCTGTTGCGTATTTTTAATGGACCGGATGCGTCGCCGGAGGTCGATCAGGCTGGGCATTGTCTACTTTTTCTGCTCGGAAACGAAGCGCTGTTTGAATTCTTTCAGGGCAGCGTTCACTAGTCCCTTGAGTTCATCGTCCAAAACTTTCTTCTCGCGAATCTTCGGCAGCAATCCAGGATGAGCGTTCTCGACAAACTTATAAAGCCCTTCTTCGAAGCTCCGGATCTGCCCCACCGGAAGATCGTCCAGGAACGCGTTGGTTCCGGCGTAAATAATCAGCACCTGCTTTTCCACCGGCAGCGGCTGTAATTGCCCCTGCTTCAGAACCTCCACCAGCCGCGCTCCGCGGTTTAACTGCGCTTGCGAGGCCTTATCCAGGTCCGAACCAAACTGCGAGAACGCAGCCAGTTCGCGATACTGAGCAAGATCCAGCCGAAGCGTACCGGCAATCGACCGCATTGCTTTGATCTGCGCCGAACCGCCCACGCGGCTGACCGATATACCGACGTTGATGGCGGGCCGCTGATTCGAGTTGAACAGATCCGCTTCGAGGAAGATCTGCCCGTCCGTGATCGAAATTACGTTGGTCGGGATGTACGCCGAAACGTCGCCAGCCTGGGTTTCAATAAATGGAAGCGCCGTCAGCGATCCGCCGCCCTTTTC
>JAYVZU010000491.1:0-3621 GCA_043783075.1 Rhodanobacteraceae bacterium | reverse complement strand
CCTCCCGCTATCGGAAGCCGTATTGCAGAAGGCCGCGCCGCGTCGTGATACACGCTCTGGGTCGAGCGTCGCCACGTCCATGAATCTGCATCTCGCGCGGCAATATCGTTACCCGGATTGCGATCGAATAGCGGATACGCACAACTCGCAATCTCAATCCGCAACCTCTCGCCAACAGCAAAAACGTAGGACGTCGGCTCCAGGCTGAAGCTCCATCGCTGCACCACATCCGCCTCATACGAATCAAACAGACTCGAACTCCGCGCAACTCCAATCGCTACAAAAACCGCATCCCCATTGGGCTTGACGCACACCAGCTTCGCGACCAGATCGGCACACGGAGCAGAGGTCGCACAAGAAACCTCAATTTCCACCGCGCCAAACACATGCAGCGGAGCCTCCAGTACAACCCCCGTATACACCACCACATTATTCCCCAACTCCATCGCCGCCTGATTCACTGGCCCCACTCCCAGCCCCGCAACCGGAACCTCCGGGTCATACACAAACACATCCGGTGCCTCGATATCAGTCGGCAACGCCAACGACAACTCTCCATCACCCTTGCTCGAATTCGCCCGCCCATTGCCATGCAAATACAGCGTCTGCGAAGCCGCAGGAAACTCCGAGGCTCCATGCCACCTCACCTCACCCAGCGCATAGTGGCGAATCGGAGGCTCCTCTGCAAACTCACCCGTCCCCTTCAACCAGTGATTGAACCACTGCAGCAGCAGCCCGTCCGTATCAAGATTCGCCTCCGCCCCCAAACCGAGCGGCCCAATCCGATCGCCCCATGGAATATGGACCCACGGCCCCGCCAGCAGGTACTGGTCCTTAGCGACCGCCCGCATCGCGTTGAAGCCATCCACACTCCCGCGCAGATACGTGTCGTACCAACCCGATACATGCAGCGCCGGAATCTGAATCTTCGCGAGCGACCGGCTTACATCCAGCGTTTGCCAATACTCTCCGGGCTGATCGTGCTCAATCCAATCCCGCAAATAAGTCGGCAACTCTTCGAACTCAAACACCGGATGCCCCGCATACGGCGTTTCCAAAAACTGCTCCGGCAGATTCGACCAAGCGCGCTCCAACAAATTACTCGCTTCGCGAAGCCCGCGCCGCCGCGCATCCTCCTTCAGCATCTGCAGGCCCCAGCCCATCGTCGACGCCAACCGCAACGCCCCGCCCTGATAGAACCAGCCGTTGTACAAATCGCAAGCCGCCATCGCCGGAGAGATACACACCAACCCCTCAGGCTGCTCTGCCGCCGCCAGCAACTGCGTCATCCCCTGGTACGAGAACCCATACATTCCCACCTTGCCGTCCGACTCCGGCCGCGCCCGCAGCCACGCAATCGTCTCGACGCCATCGCGAGCTTCATGTCGAAACGGATAGAACTCGCCCTCTGAATCGCCGCGTCCACGCACATCCTGAATCACAACGTTGTAACCCTGCCGCGCGAACCAGGCCGGATGCGCATACACCACCGTCGATGCAATATCGCGCCCATAAGGTTGCCGCATCAGCAACGTAGGCTGCACCCCGCCCCCCGGCGGATAGTAGTGATCGGAATACAGCACGACGCCATCCGACATACGACATGGCACACCGCGCTCCAACAACACGCCGCCACCCATGTCGACTTTGCCGGATTCAGCCATCGCTAGAACTTCTCCTTGAAGTCCAGCATCGCCTGCAAACCCTTCGCCACCTGCGTCGCCGCTGCATCAATCCACTTCGCACCATTCTCGGCTGTAGCGGGCCTTGGATCGCCCATCACACCCGATGGCGCGATGTCCCGCGTCAGCCACGAGAACGTCGCCGGCGCAAATTCCGGCAGCAGAAACTCCGGCTGATCCAGCGATGCAATGTAGTTCACCGTGTACTGATCCGTGTGTACCAACTGTGGAGTAGCGCTCAGCAGCACAGCCGTCTCCCACTCATTCGCATGGAAGCCATAGGCCCGCTCCTGCGCGGAAATCTCCGGTGCCTTTGCGCCTGCACTGCCCGCCATATAAAACGTCCGCAGCCCAAACTCTGCGCGCAGATCGCGAGCCAGTACATCGTCCAGCGACGTGTTTCCGCCATGCGTGTTGTACAGCACCAGCTTCTTGAAGCCCGACGTGTGCACACTCGCCGCAATGTCCCGCACCACTGCCATGAAGGTCGAAGACGAGAGCGACATCGTCCCCGGATACCCCAGATGCTCGTTGCTCTTGCCATAGCAGAACGATGGCAGCACCCACACTGGCGCCTCCTTCGGCAACTTCTCCAACGCCTTACCCAACAGCAGATTGTTGATCAGCGTATCGGTCGCCAGCGGCAGATGGTGCCCATGCTGTTCAATCGCCGTAGTCGGCAAAACGATCAGCGCGTTCTCCTTCGGAATCGCCTCGACCTGCTTCCACGTCAGGTAAGCAAGCTCGCGTTCAGCGGGAATCCAGGTGTGCATACGTGCTCCTTATTCGGCCTTGTGAAACGTCACCATCTTGCCCGGATTCAGCAAACCCTGCGGGTCATACTTGTACTTCGCCAGCAGCTGCACATTATCCGCGCGATACCGTCCGCCACCCTCAACATTGTTCAGGTGCGGATTCGCAACCCCCACGCCGATCGCTCGGCAGAAGTCGATCATCTCATTCAGCCGCTCCTCCGTCGTATACCGAACCAGCGGAATTGCGCCCGGAATAATCACGCTCGAAGCGTTCTTCATAAACTCGATGTGGAACAGAATCTCATCGCCAAACTTCGCCTTCAACTGTGCAAACTGCCACCGCGCATCCGTAGCACTGAACCCGCACTGCAGATAGGTGAAGGCGCTGTCCTGCTTGATCGCCCACAGCGTAGTGTGGTTCCATGTGTAGTCCGAGAGCAGCGGCACGGTGCGCAATCCCGTAAATGGCGCTGCTAGAGTCACATCGCCACCTGCGTCCTTCGCAGCCTTTACGAGCGCGTCCAACTGGACAGCCGCGATCATGAAAAATATCAGCGCCTGACCGTCGCGAGTAACGTTTGCGACCGGCGCAAAGCACGACGGTATGGGCCACTCAAACGTCGTCACCAGCCGCTTCGTCCAGGCCTCGCTCACTGCAACGCCTTCGCTAAACGTAAACGCCTCTCCGAACGTCGGGAACGCCACCACACACTGCGCCCACTCCACCGCCGGAGTCAGCGCCAGCCATATCTTCGTGATGATCCCGTTCGTCCCCCACGCATGCAATACCTCGTGGACCGCCTCGCCCTCGTGCAGCATCACGCGCGGCTCAGCCTCCATCGTCACAACTTCAATCGCCCGCACTGTATCAAAGTCGCGCAACCCACCATGCGCAACTGATCCAATCCCACCCGACCCACCGCCAAGAAACCCACCCACACTAGCCTTCACCACTGTGCTCGGATAACACCGCAGCTCCCACCCAGCCTCCTGCGCCGCAGCCTCCAACACACCCAGCCGAGTCCCCGGCCCAGTCACAGCAACACCGTCGGCAGTAATCTTGTGGATCGCTTCCATGCGCGCGAGGTCCATCACCACGCCGCCCTCCAGCGGAATCGCCTGCCCATAGTTCCCCGTACCCGCACCACGTGCCGTCACTGGAATCTTGCGCGCAAAGCAGCACG
>JAYVZU010000490.1:0-10920 GCA_043783075.1 Rhodanobacteraceae bacterium | reverse complement strand
GGTGTGGAAACCATATTCCCAAACGCGAACTTTCGCGAGGGAAATCCGGATAATTTTTCTTCCGTTATCCCCAAAACATCTTTTTGAAATTGCCGTTGTTTGGGACGATACTTCTCCAATGACCTCGCAATCCCGATCGGCGATACGAAGGACGATTTGTTCAGCGGCCATACTATTGCCGATTCTGTTCTGCACAGCCATGCCCGCGCAGACTGCTCAGCCTGACGAGCCGATCCATACCCTCCATGTGTACATGGATCTGATCCAGGTGCCGGTCCTCGCTCTGGATAGCGACCTGCAGCGGATGAAGCCTCTGGACGCTTCAAAGTTCCGCATCAGCCTCGATTCAGGGCCGACCTTTTTGCCCAGGACTGTGCGGCAGCAGGGTGACGATCCTATCTCGCTCGCTATTCTGCTGGACCCGGATGGTGAGGCCGAGATCGTGCCGAAGCTTAGCGAGGCCATTGCGGAGCTGGCACCGGGCCTGCTCCAACCCCGAGATCACGTCTCCGTCTATACCCTGGATTGCCGACTGATTCGCACTTTGCACGCCGCTCCGGCAGACCCCGCTACGCTTGGTCCGGCGGTCGATCGCGGACTGGAGCCGTGGCTGGAGCGCCATCAGGCGAAGCGCACAGAACCGTGCGCAACCCGCAGCGAGCTTTGGGATTCGTTCAGTTCCGTCATACGCGAACTCGCTAAGCTCCCCGGCCGCCGAATCCTGCTCGCCGTGACGAATGGCGACGACCGCGGCAGCAAGAACCGGTGGGCTGAGGTCCGCTCCTACGCGCAACAGAGTGGCGTCGCCGTCTTCGGGTACGTCCCGGCCAAGCTTAATCCCAATGACCGAGCTAACTCTCCGACTTCAAGCATCATCAATCCGCGTGTTGTGCGCGGTTCCTCCTCCAACCCAATTCTCCCTGGAGCCGCGCAGGCGGAGTCGCCGCTCAGCGCGATCTGCCAACTTAGCGGTGGGATGGTTATGTATGTGGAGCAGAAAAATGTCGCGAAGCAACTTGCAAAATTCGTAACGACCGTTCGCGAACGCTACATTCTGGAGTTCTCCCGTGCGCGCAACGACACTCCAGGTGAGCATGGCATTCTGGTCAGCGTCACTACAAATCCGCGAGCCTACGTCCGCCCCGCCGGCGTCATCATCCTGCTGCCCGGCCGCGCCGAGGACGCCGAAACCATTCCCCGCGACACCACCAACGCCCCCCAGATGGGCACACACAAGCCTGTCCGCTAATCTGCAAAGTGTCTCAGTGTTCGGTTTCTTAGCCAGAACGCAAAGATTTGGGTATCCAGTTGTTTGTGAATTATGCGATGAGTGGGTTTACCTAAACTTTCTAAGCCGCCAAAATCCTCGCCAGAATTCCATCCCAAAGCCGAATCCGAGCTTCAATCGCAGCTTCGGCCGCCGCCGCCGCTTCATCCCAGCTCTGCTCGCTCCCACCGCAAAGATCCTCGACCATCCGCAGAGCCAGCGGTCCATGATCCTCGCCGTCCACCTCGATGTGGCGCTCCAGATACCAGACAAACTTAGCCAACTTCCCGGCCTTCGCATCCAACTCGCGCACTAGCAACCGAAACATATCCGGAATCACATCCTCGCGGCCAAACGTAAACGCCGCAGCCTGTGCGCCCAAACTTCCGCTACGAATCAACTCAAAGGTCGTGTCCACAAACTGCCGAGCTTCGGCGGGCGCATCCGCCGGCATACGAAAGGCGTGCAGGGAAGTCGCTCCATTCGTCGTCGGGTGCTCCAACAGCGCGCGCATCGGAGCTGTCTGCGCCCCAAGCTCATCCATTGCCTCCAGATAAAGTTCGAAGTGGCTGACAGCGCGACCCTCAAACTGATCACTTTCTTCGCCCACCACAATTTCGTTGATAAACCGGCGGCTCTCGGGAAACGCTGTTGGGGACCACGGTACTGAAACGCAAGTCAGCCAGCTCTGTAGCGACTTTAGCAACGACATGAAATCCCACACCGCAAACACGTGCGACTCCATAAAAATTCGCAGATGCTCAGGCGTCCGCATCGTCATATAGAGGGGATGTTCCAGAAGGCGTGCCTGCAAAGGTGCGATTCGGGCCTGCAGGTATTCCATGGAAGGGGCAATTTCGAATTCCGTCACGCTACTATCATAATTGCTTCCGAGCGGAGCCGCCACACGGTGCGGCTCCGCTTGTACCTCACTCATCGTTCTTCATCAAAGATTCAATCTCCCCACGCCCAGCCATTGAGGGCGCCGTCCCCACTCGCGTCACCGAAATTCCCGCTGCAGCCGAAGCAAACCGTGCCGCTGTTACCGGCTCCATCCCCTCAGCGAGCCCTGCGGCAAACGCCCCGCAAAAAGCATCGCCAGCACCGGTCGTCTCCACCAAAGCCCCCGCCGTAAACGCCGGAATCATCGTTGTTACACCGCCCGTCCGCAGCAGGGCACCCTTTGCACCCAGCGTCACAATCACAGTTCCCGCTCCCCGAGCGATCAATGCATTCGCTGCGCGCTCTGCGTCTTCGACCGTCTCCACCGGCAGTTCCGTTAGCAGAGCCGCCTCGCTCTCGTTAGGGATCAAATAATCCGCCAGCGCAATCATCCAATCCGGCAAGGGACAAGCCGGTGCCGGATTCAGAATGGTCACCACACCAGCCGCCCGCGCGATTTGCAATCCCCGCTCCACTGCGTCCAGTGGCAGCTCCAGCTGCGTCAAAAAAACCTTTGCCCTGCCAATCACCGCTGCGGCCGCAGTCACTTCCCTCGGATTTAGGGTAAAGCAAGCCCCCGGCACTACGATGATTGCGTTCTCACCCTTCACCGCGTCTATCAAGATCGCCGCCGCCCCTGTCGCCGACTCACTCTCCAGTACCAGCGACGCGTCAATTCGATCTGCTGCCCAGGTCTCGTGAGCCAGCTTTCCAAAGGCATCATTCCCCAGCTTCGAGAACATCTTCACCTCAGCCCCGGCTCGGGCCGCAGCCACAGCCTGGTTCGACCCTTTGCCCCCGGGGCCCAGGGCAAACGTCTCGCCCATCAGCGTCTCGCCCCAGGCGGGAAGCCGCGCCGCCCGAAACGACACGTCCGCCACGAAGCTACCCATCACCAGAACCCCACTCGCCATAGCTTCAAATCTCCCCGCCCATTATCCCGCACACGCTCGTAACAGTTAGAATCTGTAGATCATGACTGCGATCGCGGAGCCCACGCTCCAAAGCACCAAACCCCTGACGTTTCAGCAACTCCTCTTCACCCTGCAGCGCTTCTGGGCCGAACATGGCTGCGTCCTGCAGCAGCCCTACGACGTCGAAGTCGGGGCCGGCACCATGTCGCCCGACACCTTCCTCCGCGTGCTTGGACCCAAGCCCGTCTCGATCGCCTACGCGCAGCCCTCGCGACGACCCGCTGATGGTCGGTATGGTGAGAATCCAAACCGCCTGTTCCGCCATACGCAGATGCAGATCATCCTGAAACCGCCACCGGTCAATATTCAGGAACTTTATCTTGAAAGCCTGGTTGCGATTGGAATTGACCTGAGCGAGCACGACATCAAATTCGAGGAAGATAACTGGGAGTGGCCCGTCGGCGGAGCATGGGGCGTCGGCTGGCAGGTAATGCTCGACGGCCTTGAAATCACCCAGTTCACCTACTTCCAGCAGTGCGGCGGCATGGACCTCGACCCCATCTGCGGAGAGATCACCTACGGTCTGGAGCGAATCGCAGGGTTTCTGCAGGACGTCGACTCCATTTACGACATTGTCTGGGCTCACGACCCGACTGGGAAGCCGATCACCTACGGCGACATGCGTCTGCCCGAAGAGGAACAGTTCTCGGCTTACGGCTTCGACTACGCCGACGTCTCCTCACTTTGGAAGCACCTCGAACTGTATGAGGCCGAGTGTTTGTCACTGCTCGATCACGCTAAGGGTTTCGAAAAAATGGACCCGCTGACACTGAAGCGTTTCCCGGTCCTCGGTGCATATGAGTTGGCTCTCAAATGTTCGCAGATGTTCAACCTGCTGGACGCTCGCGGCGCAATCTCCGTTACCGAACGAGTAGGCGTCATGGCCCGCATCCGTACGCTGGTGGTCGGAGTGGCTAAAGCTTACGCGGCACAGCAGGCGGCAATTGGCTTAAATCAATAGCAATATGACTTGAGCTGTCAGCTCATAGCTCCAAGCTGACAGCTTATAGATACTTGTTCCACACTTGGGGACGCATGCAGAAGTTCCAACAGCTCGAAATCTGGAAGAAGTCTCACCTCCTCGTGCTTCACATCTACACAATCTACGCGAACATGCCTTCGAGTGAGAATCTTGGCCTTGTGTCGAATCTGCGGCGTACAGCAATCCAGATTGCTAAATCGATTGCCGAGGGCGCAGGCCGGGATTCCGATGCAGAGTTTGCGATGGACTTGAAGCGAGCCCGGGCGTCCGGCCATGAACTGGAATATCTGGTGCTGCTAAGCCGCGACCTTAACTTCTTCTCCCCACAAGTTCACGATGAAACCGCCGCACAGATCATCGAGGTACGCAAGATGACCTCCGGCCTCATCAAACGCATTACAGCTTCACCCGAACCCCTACGATAGGAATCACATGGATTTTCTCTTCGAAATTGGTCTTGAAGAAGTACCCGCCCGCATGATCGCCTCCGCGCAGGCGGAGCTCCTGAAGCGCGTCACCGCCCTCCTCACCCGCGAGCGCCTGATCCCCGCCGGTGCGAAAGCCCACAGCTTCTCGACCCCACGCCGCCTCGCCGTGCTCATCCATGATGTGGCTGCCAGACAGGAAGACGAAGCCGAAGAACTGCTCGGACCGGCAACCAAGATTGCCTTCAAAGATGGTATCCCCGGACCCGCCGCGATTGCCTTTGCCAAGAAGGCTGGTATCGAAGTCGGCGAACTTCGCGTAGTCGAGACCCCCAAAGGCGAGTACATCGCCGCCACCGCGCTGCGTCCGGGCAAGTCCGCCGTCGAGGTTCTCACTGCGGAGCTCCCGAAGGAGATTGCTGGAATCTACTGGGCAAAGAACATGTACTGGCGCGCCGGAAAGCCCGAAAAATTCGTTCGCCCGCTGCGCTGGATGCTTGCTGTGCTCGGCAACGAAGTCGTCCCGGTAGAGTTTGGAGGCTACACCGCTGGCCGCGTTACTTACGGCCACCGCGTCCTGCATAGCGGTAGTCCAATCGAGATCTCGGAACCCGCAACCTACGCGGCTGTGCTGCAATCTGCGTACGTGATGGCTGACGTCGACGTTCGCCGCCACACCATCCGCAAAGCGTTGGATCGCGTCTGTAGGACAATTCCCAGTACCCGCTGGCGCGAGGATCATGCGTTGGTTGACAAGATGACCCACATGACCGAGTGGCCCTCCGTCATTGCTGGTGACTTCGACCCCGACTATCTCTCGCTGCCTGAGGAAGTACTGGTCACCGTGATGCGCGACCACCAGAACTACTTTGCGGTCGAAACCAGCGCCTCCGGCCATGAGAATGACGAGAAGCTAGCGCCGCACTTCCTCGCTGTGCTGAACACGGTCGCGAACACGGAAGGCGAAGCTGTCATTCGCCACGGCAACGCCCGCGTCCTGCGTGCCCGGTTCAATGACGCTCGCTTCTTCTGGGAGTTCGACCAGCGCATCCCACTCGCCGACCGCGTCGCCTTGCTTGAAAACGTAACCTTTCAGAAGGATCTTGGGAGCTACGCCGCGAAGTCCCGGCGTATCGCTGCACTTGCAGCCATACTCGGCGCGCTCGCGAAAGCTCGCTGGATCGTGCTCGACATCGAGGCCCTTGCCGTCGCTGCCACCCTGTGCAAGACCGACCTCACCGCGGAGCTGGTGAAGGAATTCACCGAGCTGCAGGGTGAAATCGGCGGCCTCTACGCCCGCCACCAGGGTCTTGGCGACGCCGTAGCCGACGCGATCTACGACCACTATCGCCCCGTGTCCACCGACAGCCGCATCCCTCGCACCGCCGAAGGCCAGCTTCTGGCGCTCGCGGACAAGGTCGACTCCATCGCCGGAATGTTCTCTCTCGGCCTCGAACCGACAGGAAGTAAGGATCCGTTTGCCCTCCGCCGGGCCGCCAACGGTGTCGTCAAAATCCTCGCTGAATCCAATCTCCCGCTCATCCTGCGCGAAGTGATTGAAGCCACGGGTGCCGACCGCGAGGTCCTCGTCAAGATGCACAGCTTCTTCGCCGAGCGTGAGGAGTTCTACCTCCGGGAGGTCCGCGAGCAGGCCTACGACGTCGTCAAAGCTGTTCTGGCCGCTGGGTCTCACGATATCCGCGACGCTGCCACCCGCGCGGACGCCGTCACCGCCGTCCGCGACTCCGAGGACTTCGCAGCCGTGTCCGCAGCCTTCAAGCGCATGAAGAACATTCTCGCTCAGGCCACGGAGAAGGGAATCGCCGCAGCCCCTGCGGTCGATGAGGCGTTGCTCACCGATCCCTCCGAGCTGGCCCTCCACAATGCTGCTTTTCGCCTCGCTAAACGAGTCACGGGGCTTCGCGCGGCAAAGGAATATATCGGAGCGCTCGAAGCCATCGCCACGCTGCGCCCGCAAGTCGACCATTTCTTCGACGCCGTCATGGTCATGGACCCAAACGAGCAAATCCGGGCCAACCGCCTCGCTCTCCTCAACCGTGTCCTGACTGACTTCAGCGGCATCGCTGACTTCAGCGAAATAGTAACCGCTGGCTGACCCACGGTTCGTCCCCTACGGACGACCTAGCCACGTCTGCCGCAGCGACCGAATGAAGATGCCGCCCACGACAGACCGCGCTTGAAATCCCTCCTGCTTGCCGGTTTTGGTGTCGTACCAATCGGTAAGCGGGACACGGCTCGGGCCTTCGTCCACCCACTTTGATAACGGCGCGACGAGCGAGCTGAAGGTGAGATCATCGTCGGCCAGGGTTGCGGTCCAAATCTCCCAGTCGAGCTTGGTGTAGTCTCTCCGGCCATCCAGTGGGAGACCGTACTGATTCATCTTCGTCTTGTAGAACGCAAGCTCGGCAGTCTTTACGGATGCGGGAAATAGCTTCAGCCCGAGCAGGTCGTCCCAGACCAGGTTGTACTTCTGGCTCCATGTATTTGGCGAATCGAAGGCGAGCTTGTAGTGTTCGCCCTCCTTCGCCAGGTCGATCCACTTCTTCGCCATATCCTTCGCCAGACCGGTGTACTCGTTGGCCAGCTTGTCGTCACCGATGCCCTTTGCCATCTCCCCAAACGCGCCGAGTGCGTCGATCGCCTTAATGGAGAGATTAGCGTTATGCGCGAGATGTCCTGCAAAGTCGTCGGTCGAGAGCTGGTTTTCCGGGTCGAGACCTTTGTCCTTGAGGTACGCCGCCCACCGCACCAGCAGCGGCCAGTACTGCCTGGCGAAGTGCAAGTCACCCTGTGCGCGGCCCATTGCGGCGATCATCAGTAGCATGTTGCCACTCTCTTCCACCGGCATCTGGTTCTCTTCGGTCTTCTCGCCGCCGCCGTACACCTGTCCATTGGCCAGCGGATATGTTCCCAGATCATGCGGTGCAAACGGGAACTTCCAGCGCGGCAATGCGGCGTACTCCATGACTGGCTTTAGCTGAGCCTCCAGTAGAGCCGGATTGAAGTAGAGAAAGAATGGCGACGACGGATAAAGTACGTCGACCGTCGCAATGCAGCCATTGGAAAAATTCTCCTTGGGGAACTGCACAAGAGAACCATCCAGATCGGCGGCCATGCCGTTCGCCGCTAGAGTCTGTCTGTATGCGAGCGTCGCCAGCCGAGCGTATACCGGCCCGCCATCTCTCGTCAGCTTTGCGGTCAGATCTTCGTCGAAGGCATCGGACTTTGAAACCGCGGCTCCGTACCCTTGCATCGCCTCGATGAGCATGGCTTGAACGGTCTTGCCGTTGCGTGCCCAGTACGGCTTCAGACGGCGGTTGAGGTACTCAATCGCAAGGGGCTGGGTGAACGCCAGCCCAACATGCCGCTCGACAGCCTGCGATTCGCTGACCTGGAGCTTCTCAGTCACAACCAGCATGGGGGCCTGGCTGGCCTGCCGAGGCTGATCGAGATCGTCGTCATGCAGACCTGCTCCCGACTTCAAAAAATCAGCCTGTGAGTCGGCAGCGGTTGAGGTCATCGCTTGCGGGTCAGCCGGCACGACGAGGTGGAAGTATCCCCAGTCCGCGCGAAGATTGTCGCCGGCCCGCGCCAGTGCGCGTTGATCGGCGGAGCCGACACTCAATACTTCGAGGTTGCCAGCTCGGCCACGACGCCAGTTCACCTGCTGATCTGCGGAGTCCACTGCAATCCGCGCATCTACTCCCAGATAAAGCTCCACCGAGTGCGGCTTCCCATCAGTCGCGGACGCCTTCCACTTCAGATAGGTCACGGGCTGCGCCAGCAAGTCGAGATCCGTCGGAATACTCAGCGAGAGAAAAGTCGCCTGTAACCGAATGCCAGCCGCCTCAAAGGTGTACTCCGTCTGCGTAGGCGTCACATGGAGCGCTGTCTGCTTCATCGCGGGAGTGGCGCTGGGGCTGCGGCCCATCCAGCGGAATGCCGTCCCATCGATCCGCGCAAAGCCTCGCATCGGCATCTCCGTGCCGGTCCAATGCTTCGTATTCTGGTCGGTAAGGTTGTCCGCCATCGACCACACACTGAAGTAGGGATCAAACGCAATCAGGGGGGTGGCAGGGTTGCGCTCGTTTTGGGCGGTTGCGAGAGGTGCGATGGACAGGAGCGCAAGAATGGTAACGATCTTCATAAGCATGCCGAGCAGCCTATCGTACCTCTCTGATGATTCGCCACTTTCTTGGCTGAGATTCGCACCCTTCGATACCCATCGAACATCCAAATATGCATGAGCATCCTCTTCGAACCCCTTAAAGTTGGCGCCCTGACTCTGCCCAACCGCATCGTCATGGCGCCGCTCACCCGTTTGCGTGGCACCGTCGACCACCTGCCCACCGCGCTGCAGGCCGAGTACTACGCGCAGCGCGCCTCTGCCGGGCTCATCATCACCGAGGGCACGCCCATCTCGCCGCTCGGCGTCGGCTACCCGCAGGTTCCGGGTATCTGGTCGGCGCAGCAGACCGAACTCTGGAAGCCCATCACCGCCGCCGTTCATAGCGCTGGCGGCCGCATCTTCGCCCAGATCTGGCACGTGGGCCGCATCAGCGATTCCAGCTTCCTCAACGGCCATCTTCCCGTTGCTCCCAGCACCATAGCTGCGCCGGGGATGATGAGCCTCGTGCGTCCCAAGAAGGAATTCGACACGCCGCATGCGCTGACGATCGATGAGATTAAGCACGTCATCGAAGAGTTCCATCAAGGCGCGAAGAACGCCAAAGAAGCTGGCTTCGATGGCGTAGAAATCCACGGCGCGAACGGCTATCTGCTCGACCAATTCCTGCAAACCAACTCCAACATTCGCACCGACGAGTACGGCGGCTCGATAGAAAATCGCGCCCGCCTGCACATTGAAGTGGCTGAAGCTACCTCCGCTGTCTTTGGAGCCGACCGCGTTGGCATGCACCTTGCCCCTCGCGGCGATGTACACGGCATGGGCGACCCCGACCTCCGCGGCACCTTCACCCACCTCGCCACCGAGCTAGGCAAGCGCAAGCTGGCGTTCCTGATGGCCCGCGAATTCTATGCCGACGACCGCCTCGGCCCCGACCTGAAGAAGGCCTTCGGCGGTGTCTATATCGCCAACGAAAAATATACCCAGGCTCAGGCTGAGCAGGTTATCGCGGCAGGAGAAGCTGACGCTGTTGGATTCGGCAAGCTCTTCATCGCCAACCCCGACTTGCCAAAGCGCTTCGCTAACCGCTCTGTTCTCAACAGTCCAAATCCCGAAACATTTTATACACACGATGCAAAAGGGTATTCCGACTATCCGTCGTTATAGGTAGTAGCGGGGACACAGAGTAGCAAGCCCTGCCCCTTCAGGGAGAGGAGCATCTGCGACGTCGGATGCTCCTTAATTTTTTCGTCTCGGCTTTAACTGCTCCCGCTGAAACTCCCGGTAAGCCTCTGACTTCCCAATCCCACGCTCCCTGGCCACCCGCTTTAGCGCGTCCATCTCGCCCAGACTTTCCGCCTTCATCAGAGCTTGAACGGCTTGATAGATCGTGGCAGTCTGAACCTCTGGCGCGGCTTCAGCCAGATGGAACATCAGCACTATCTCGCCTCGAACCTGTGCCCGACCAGCCAGCGTGGCCTTCACTTCAGCGCAACTACCGCGAAGAAACTCCTCGTGCAGTTTTGTCAGCTCGCGGGCTACAACAACGGGCTGGGCCTCGCCGAACGTTCCCGCGACATCTGCCAAAGCCTCCAGAATCCGGTGTGGGGTCTCGTAAAAAACGTGAGTTGCGATTCCACGCGGCAATGCCTCCAAAATACTTCGCCGCTGGCCCTGCTTTGAGGGGAGAAATCCATGGAACGTAAAGCTCTCCGCTGGTAATCCGCTTGCGATCAACCCGGACAACGCCGCATTTGCGCCCGGTACCGGAAATACTGGTACGCCGGCTCGAATCGCCGCTGCCGCCAGTTGTGCGCCCGGATCGGCAATCCCCGGCGTTCCGGCATCCGACACAATCGCAATCTTCGCGCCGGCCTTCAACTCCGCCGCCAACTCATCGGCGCGCGCTCCCTCGTTGAACAGGTGATAGCTCACTGTCGGCGTCGAAATCCCGTAGTGATGCAGCAGCTTCTGTGTCTGCCGCGTGTCTTCGCAGGCAATCTTATCCGCCTGCTTCAGTACCCGCAGCGCACGGAGCGTGATGTCTTCCAGGTTCCCAATCGGCGTAGCCACCAGGTAAAGCCCTGGCGCCAGAGTCTTCTCGTCCATACAGATAAGTGTCGCTCACACAGCAGCAAAATACTTAACACCGATTTGACACCGATTGGAAAAGCGATCAAGAA
>JAYVZU010000489.1:0-10925 GCA_043783075.1 Rhodanobacteraceae bacterium | reverse complement strand
CGCTCCAGATTCTAAGCCCGGCGCTCCAAAACAACCAATCAGGCGCCGTCTTCGGCCGCGACTTCAATGGCACGTGGCCGGCGAACGCTGTCTCCGGCGGTACGGTCCAGACCCAGCGAATCCACTACAACCAGCACCGCCACCGCGCCCACAATCAGGAACGCGGTATGGAAGTGTGCGAGCGGAATTGTGCCGACTGCCGCACGTTGGCCCCACAACCCCGCAACCCGGAGCGCTACTGCTCCCATCGCGATCCCCATCGCCATGCTGAGCTGCTGCGTCATGTTGAACAGCGTGTTCGCCCCGCTCATCCAACTCTCCGGAACATCGGCAAACGCCAGCGTATTCAGCGCACTGTACTGCATGGAGCGCGTAAGACCGCTTGCAAATAGCAGCGCCACAATAGCAGCGATTGGCGTCGTCGGTCCCAGAACTGCGCACCCGAAGATGATCAAAGCGTTCACGCTTCCATTGACCAGCAACACGGTGCGAAACGGAAAGCGACGCAGGATCGGCGTCGTCAGCGGCTTCATTGCGATATTGCCGGCAAAGACCGCCAGCACCAGCAGACCCGACGAGAACGGATTCAAGCCGAAGCCGATCTGGAAGAGCAGCGGCAGGAGAAATGGGATGGAGGAGGTCGCCATCCGGAAGAATGACCCACCCCAGATCGTCAGGCGATAGCTGCGAATTGCGAGAGATCGCAAGTCCATCATCGGGTGCGCGTGACGCTTTGCGTGGAACGTCGCAACCAGCCAGATCGCTGCCGTAAACAACAGCGTCAGGCCAACCGTCTGGCGTGACGCCTGCTCGCGGCTCATCAACTCCAGCCCATAAATCAGCGCGAAACAAGCTGTCCCGGTAAGAACAAATCCAATCCCATCGAACGGCTTCCCTGCCTGTTCCCCGCCCTTCGGCAACAGGCGCAAAGCCACGACCAGCGCAACAATCCCAAGCGGAACATTGAGGTAAAAAATCCAGTGCCAGGTAAAGTAAGTCGCAATAAAACCGCCCAGCGGCGGTCCGAGCACCGGAGCCGCCAACCCTGGCCAGGTGATGGTAGCAATCGCGTTGATCAGTTCGTGTTTCTCGGTCGTCCGCAGTACCGCCAATCGGCCTACCGGAACCATCATGGCACCACCCAGGCCCTGCAATATCCGCGCGAGCGTGAACATTGGTAATGTCTGGCACAGACCACACAGGATCGACGCCACCGTAAAGATGCCGATGGCAGCAGTAAATACCTTCCGAAGGCCGAACCGGTCGGCGATCCAACCGCTCACTGGAATCAGCGCCGCGAGGGTCAGAAGATACGCGGAAACACCAATGTTCAGGTCCAGAGCCTGGACATGGAACGACTTGGCCATCTGCGGCAGAGCCGTCAGGATCACCGTTCCGTCCAGATTCTCCATAAACATCGCCCCCGCAACCAGCAGAGCAACTGCGGTTCCGCAGGACATCGACCTTGGATTGCGAACGTTCAAGTAGTCTCCACGCCTTCACCTCATCTTACGGATAGCCGGTGCAATGTCACTGAAAGGCCTGCAGCATTTGTGATAGCATCCGTTTCTCGCAGGGTATAGGTTGCATCGTGCCCTCAAGTTGCCCACCCGGGCGAAGAAGTTAGTACAGGCCATTTGGTATCGCATTTGGATTCGTCCAAGGAGCGCGCAAATGAAGTCCTACCTCGGCAAGGATATTCGCAACGTGGCGGTCGTTGGCCACTCGCACAGTGGCAAAACCACCCTAATCGCAGCACTGCTGCATGCTGCAAAGATGACACCGACAGCTGGTCGGGTTGAAGACGGCACAGCCGTTACCGCCTACGACGAAGAAGACGTCGCCCACCGCACCACCATGTCCAACGCCGTTGCGTTCGCCGAGTGGAACGGCACGAAGCTCAACTTCGTCGACACGCCCGGCTTCAGCATGTTCCTGCATGAGACGCGCGCAGCCATGATGCCCGTCGAAGCCGCGCTTGTCGTCGTCAACGCGCAGACCGGTCCGGAATCCGTCACCGACCGTCTGTGGAAGTACGACAACGAGGTCGATCTTCCGCGGGTTCTCGTAGTCAACCAGGTCGACCATCCCAAGGCCGATGGCGCTGCCGGCTGCCAGCGCGCGGTCGAACAGATGCGCGACCACTGGGGCCGCCAGGTGGTGCCCGTTCAGCTTCCTATAGTCGATGAAAAAGGCTTCCATGGCGTGGTCGATCTCGTGACGATGAAGGCCTTTCTCTACCAGCCTGACGGCGATGGACGCGGGCAGTCCGGCGATATCCCCGCGGCACTTGCCGAAGAGGCAAAGGCTGCGCACGAGGCCTTGGTAGAGCTTGTAGCCGAAGGGAAAGACGAGTTGATGGAGGAGTTCTTCCGCGAAGGAACGATTCCAGAGCCACACCTCATCGCCGCATTGCATGAGGCTATCCGCGAGGACCGCATCTTCCCCGTCCTGTTCGTCAGCGGACTCCGCAACGTCGGCACCGATCACCTGCTCGACTTCCTGAAGGGGTATGCCCCCACCGCGGCAGAGCGCGTTCCGATCGCCACAACGGGTGTGATGCAGTCAAAATCGTCTAACGGACACTACGACCCTGAGGCCGGATCGCAGGAAGAAGTCGTCATGCGGACCGTCGAAGACCAGGCCCCGCTCACGCTCTTCGTCTATAAGACCCTGACCGACGCCTTCACTGGTCGCATCTCCTTCTTCAAGGTCATCGGCGGGGTGCTCAAGGCCGACGCAACTGTCCAAAACTACGCTCGACGCGAGGCCGAGACTTTCCCACACCTCTACGTGATGCAAGGTCGAAAGCCGGTCGAGGTCCAGGAACTCCACGCTGGCGATCTGGGTGCCGCGTTGAAGCTGCGCGTCACGCTAACTGGCGACACACTTGGCGAGAAAGGCCAGGAGATTTACCTCGAACCCGTCGCCATGCCCGAGCCTGCAACGACTTATGCGATCGAGCCCCGAACACGCGCCGACGAAGATAAACTCGCCCCCGCACTACACAAGTTGATGGAAGACGACCAGATGGTGCGCTTCTTCCGCGATCCTCAGACCAGCGAATTCCTGATCGCCGGAGTAGGCCAACCGCACATCGAAGCGGTGCTCTCCAAGCTGAAACGCCGCTACCACACCGACGTCATCCTGAAGGTGCCCAAGGTCCCGTATCGCGAGACCGTGCGTGGCGTCGCCGAGGCTCAAGGCCGCCACAAAAAGCAGACCGGCGGCCACGGTCAGTTCGGCGACTGCAAGCTTCGCATTGAACCGCAGCCACGCGGGACCGGCGTCATCTTCGAAAACGACATCTTCGGTGGTGCGATTCCGCGCCAGTACATCCCCGCGGTCGAGAAGGGGATTCGAGAATCAGCAGCGCGCGGCTACCTGGCCGGATTCCCGGTCGTTGACATCAAAATCACTGTCTTCGACGGCAGTTACCATGATGTGGACTCCAGCGAAATGTCGTTCAAGATGGCTGCTCGCCTTGCCTTCCGCAAGTGCATGGAACAAGCCAAACCCACACTTCTGGAACCAGTCATGCGCGTCGAGATCGATGCTCCCGAGGAGTTTGCCGGAGCCCTGATCGGCGACCTGACAGGACGTCGCGGACGGGTGCAGGGGATGGAGAGCGGAGGCACCGGAACAGTGGTCCGCGCCGAGGTTCCAATGGCAGAGATTCTCAGCTACAACACCACCCTCACGTCCATCACGCAGGGCCGAGGCAGCTTCCGCATGGAGATGAGCCACTACGACTTCGTGCCGCCACCGTTAGCGGCAAAGATCCTCGCAACCGTGAAGCAGCCCACGCATGACGATGCGGAAGAGTGAGTTCATGCGTACAAGCAGTCAATTGCGACGAGAGAAATCAACGCCACCACGACGGCCACGAGATTCATGTCGACGGACCGCGCAACGCCGAACACTGTGACGCGCGCCGGCGACATTCCATTCGGATCAGACAAAGTTCCGCGAAACTTTCCTCTTGAGAAATACGCGGCCAGGAACGCTATCGGCGAAATTGCAGCAAGTACAGATGCAAGATAAAACCCCGAGCTATGGCCAGCTACGATCAGGGACAGTTCCACGACAGCCAGCAATACCGCCGTTACGGTCTGCCAGACCAGATGAAATCGAGCGTGTCCCGGCCACGCCGGATTTGTGGCATGGGTTCGGTTCAGGTCGATCGAGACCGTAGCCACGCCCTGTACCGTACACATCGCAGACAACGCAAGCCGAGCCCAGAACACTCGATCCACTGCCAGCCCCTTTCGCCGCGGCCTAGCCCGCCACCAGAAGAAGTGTGCCTGTCCCCGCAGGTTTCTTATCTGCTGCAACCGGCAGCGTAACCGACAGCCGAGCCCCACCCTGCGGCCGGTTCTCCGCCGTCACATAGCCGCCATGGGCCCGCACCACGGCCGCCACAAACGCAAGGCCAAGTCCATGCCCCTTGGAGTCTCTTCCCTTCGCGCGTTGCTCAAAAATCTGCTGCTGAATCGCGCCGTCGAAACCGGGGCCGTCGTCCTCTACCACCAGTTCTGCAAAGCCGTCCGCCGATCGAAGACCCACAGTCACTGTGCACGAAGTCGGCAAATGCTTGCGTTCGTTCTCCAGCAGATTTGCGATCACCCGGTGTAGCAGCGCCGCATCCGCCATCACCTTTACCGATCCCATGCTCCGCAGCACGACTGCAATCCCCCGCTCCGAAAGGCACGGCTCGTACAGGTCGATCATCACCTTCATGAGTTCGTGGACGTCGATCTCCGTCGGAGACATCCGCAGCGCATCGGCCTTTGCTTCCGCCACATCGAGCGACGTATTCAGGAACTCCGTCAGCCGGTCCAGCTCATCGATCGCCGAGACAATCGGTTCCACCTGCTCCGAACGCAGGTCGCCCGAAAGAACGACCTCCAGCTTGCCGCGCACCGCAGTCAGCGGACTCCGCAGATCATGCGCCAGCGAATCCGTGATCGTATGGAGCTGATTCATCGCGCTTTCAATCCGGTCCAGCATGTGATTCAGCGTCCGCGCCAGGTGCCCAACCTCGTCATTTCGACTGCTCGTTGGAACCCTGCTGCTAAGGTCGCTCTGCCCGATGCCAGACGCCGCTTCGGTGATCTGCCGGACATGCCCCAACATCCGTCGCGTCGCGTAAAACACAATTACAAAACCCAGAAGTACGATGACAATCCAAAGCCAGAGAAAACGCACCTGTAGACTTCGCAGCACACGAAGTTCGTCGCGCTCCGACAGCCCCAGATAGATGTGGCTTCCATCCGCAATACGAACCATTGCCACTCGAAACGGTACGCTGAAGCCCGGCACCGTCACGTCGTACGGGACATCCGGCAGGGCTTTGCTGGCTCGAATCGAGCTGAGGTTCGCAGCTCCGTCGCCGCTGCCAACCCACAGCTTGGAGGTCCCATCGGCTGCGGTCTGGAGAAAAAACACGGAGTCGTTTAGCTCTGCCGCTGACGGCTGCTCCTCGGTCTCTGTAGAGCGTTGCCGGTTCGGGACTTCCTTGCTGGCAAGCTCTGCAACTTCACCGACTACAGCGCTGTAAAGATGATCCTTCGGCGTTCGCTCGGCTACATCTGCCAGCACTTCCACCTCGCCAGAGAGCCAGGCATCCGTACGTTGCTGAATATCGTTGGATACGAACTGATGCAGCATCGCGAACACGAGCATCGTGCCGATTGCAAACGCCAGAGTCGCCCACAGCGAGATGCGCCATGCCGCACTTCGCAGCATCGGGCTCGCTGCTCGTTTACTCGCCCCGGAGGACATAGCCAATACCTCTCAGCGTTTTGATCAGCGGCACGCGACCCGCTGTATCAATCTTGCCTCGAAGACGGTAGATATGTACATCGACAACATTTGTATCCGGCTGAATCCGCATGCCCCAAACCTCTGACAACAGCATCGAACGCGTCACAACGCGACCTGCATGTCGGCAAAGATACTCCAACAGCACAAACTCCTGCGGGCTCAGATTCAGCACCTCGCCTCCGCGGGTCGCGCGCCGCTTCAGGAAGTCTAGTTCCAGATCCAGAATACGCAATCGTGTATGGTCTTCAGCGGATACTGGAATTCGCCGCATCAGGTTGCGCAACCGCGCCAACAGCTCAGCGACTGCAAACGGCTTTGTCAGGTAGTCATCCCCACCCTGTTCCAGGCCTTTCACACGATCATCTACGGATCGCCGCGCCGACAGGATCATCACCGGGCAGGTCACGCCAGACTTGCGCAGTTGCAGGATCACGTCGATCCCGTCCATATCCGGCAGCCCAAGATCAACGATCAGCCCATCATAGGTGTTCTGAGACGCCAGAGTAATTGCCGTGCGCCCATCCCCTGCGGCATCCACTTCATACCCAGCGTCCGCAAGAGGCTTCTTTAGAAAGCCTTGAATCTCGACCTCATCCTCCACGAGCAGGAGTTTCATGCTCCCATACTAGTGCGTAGCGCTCTCTTGCTGAGGGAACACCAGATGACGATTCAGTCATCTTCGTTCCGATCGGTGAACCTCGTAGAAAGGTTTGCCCGTCACAGGAGTTGCTACTGCAACACTCTGATTTCATGGACAAACTGGCCATCTCGGAACCCATGAACAAATCGTCACCCATAAGCTTGCCGCGAGATGCTATCAACAGATAGAAATCTGCGTCTCAACTATCAGGTTCCCAAGATGACTTGGCTGTCGTGACATCCGTCGCAGCCTGAAACCGGCGATTGCTTGATTTGTGAAAGACTTGGGTCAAACAGGAGTCCATGAAGGATTTGCAGCGAAATCGACTAAAACGAGCCTTCAGAGACTATATGCCGCTTCCAGCAATGCTGGAGCCGCACTTGAGGGACGCTCTGGATCGCGTTCTCTCCAACCCCGGGAGCCTAGTCCGTCCGCAAATCGTTCTGAATATTGGGCTTGGCTACCAACTGCCGGAAACAGCCGCCATGGACCTCGCCATCGGCTTGGAGTACTTCCACACCGCGTCGCTTCTGTTCGATGACCTTCCCTCGATGGACGATGCCCTGGAGCGTCGCGGAACCCCCTGTGTTCACCTCGACTTCGGCGATGCGGGCGCTATTCTAGCCGCCTTGGCGCTGGTCAATCGAGGCTACGCCCTCACCTGGCGCTCCGTAGCGCAATCCGCGCACCCCTGCCAGCCCGAGGCTCTTGCCTACGTGGAGCGCCACCTCGGTATCGAAGGCCTGCTCAACGGCCAGAGTATGGACCTGCACTACTCCGCCCTGCCCCACAATCGGCGAACCACTCAGCAAGCGGCGATTGGAAAGACCGTCTCACTCATCCGCCTCACGCTGGTTCTGCCAGCAATCCTCGGCGGCGCATCTCAGTACGAAATCCAACTCCTCGAGCGAATCGCCCTCTTTTGGGGCCTTAGCTACCAGGTAGCAGACGATCTCAAGGACGTCCTGCAGTCCTCCTCCGAGAGCGGCAAGACCTCGTCCCGCGACCTCTCGCTCGGCCACCCCAATACGGCAATCGATCTCGGAGTAGAAGCCGCAACCGAGCGCCTCACCCGGCTCATCCAACTGGGCGACTTTATGTTGGATCGTCTGCTTGTCGTCCGCCCGACCGTAGGCTTCCTGAAGAGTCTTCGCGACGAGCTAGGCGGCGAAGCCGAGCGACTGACGCACATCGTAGCCGACCAGAGAATAGGTGCGGCAGCATGATCTTCTTCAAGCTGATCCTTACCAACCTCCTCCGCCACCGGATCAGGTCGGTCATCAGCATCGCTGGAATCGCCTTCAGCGTCACAGCCATGCTGGTCATCGTCACCGTATTGCAAGGCGCGGTTGGAATGTTCTCCGGCATCCTCTCTAGCGACAGCGAGATCATCGTCTTCGAGAAAAACGTCTCCGACCTCTTCTTCAGCAACGTTCCCGCGTCTGCCGTATCAACCATTGCGACCTGGACGATCGTTCAACACGCAGACCCAGTCCTCTTCGGCATCGTCTCCAGTGCGGACCACCCCATCATCACCTGCTTCGGCATCACTGCCAGCGACGCCCGTCTGCGCAACGCGACATGGACCAGCGGCACCCGCGCCGACTTCGCCCAGCACCAGGACGACGTCGTCCTGGGCGAACGCGCGGCGGAGTTTATGTCCGCCAGCCTCGGCAACACGGTCCAGATCGGCCACGGAACCTTCCACGTCATCGGCATCATCAAGACCGCAAACGGCTTTGAAGACGGCGGCGTCTTTATGCCGTTAGCCTCGGCGCAGGATTTCTTCCACAAAGAAGGCTCGTCGTCCGTCATCACCATCAAGCTCCGCAACAAAGACCAGGCCTCCGAATTCAAACGCTTGGTGAAGGCGCAGTTCCCCACCCTCGTCGCATTGGAAGATGAAGAATTCACCCGCAGCTACTCGCAGTTCAAGATCCTGAAAGCCACCGCCTGGGCCGTCGGCGGATGCGGCCTTCTGCTCGGTGGCCTTGGCGTCGCAAACACCATGATCATGTCAGTCTTCACAAGAATCCGAGAGATCGCAATCCTCCGCGTCAGCGGCTTCTCCAACTCGCAAATCGCCGCCATGATCTTCGGCGAATCCGCCATCGTATCCGTCTTCGGAGCCGTCATAGGCCTCTTGCTCGGCACCGGGATTCTCTACGCCTTGAAGCTCATTCCCGCGCTGCACGGGTACGTGGATACCTCCGTCCAGCCGCTCGTCGTGTTCGTCGTCATGGTGCTCGCGCTGCTTACCGGAGTCGCCGGCGCGCTCTACCCCGCCATCTACGCCATGCGGGTTCGCGCGGTGGAGGCGCTTCGCTTCGAATGACAATGCTCTCCACAAAACGCGCAGTCGTCCGTGCCGAAGACGTCTGGAAGAGTTACGACGATGGCGCTATCACGGTATTGAACGGAGTCGACTTTGAAGCGACTGAAGGGGAAACCGTCGCGCTGTGCGGCCCATCCGGCTGCGGTAAAAGTACTCTGCTCCACCTGCTCGGCGGCCTGGATACACCGGACCGCGGCCGCATCTCCGTCAACAGCAAGGAACTCTCCCGTCACAGCAATCCCCTCAACCTGCTTCGGCATGAGGTTGGCTTCGTCTTTCAGCTTCACAACCTCATCGCCGACCTGACGCTCGAAGAAAACTGCCTGATCCCAACAGTCGCGGCGGGCACCAAACGCGGCGAGGCGCAAGCTCGCCTGCGCGAACTCACCGACCGCACCGGCCTGAGCCATCGCCTTGCCAACCGCATTCAGAAGCTCTCCGGCGGCGAGCGCCAGCGCACCGCACTCTGTCGCGCCATGATGAACCGGCCCCGCATCCTGCTCGCCGACGAACCCACCGGATCGCTCGACGAAAAGACCAGCGCCATCGTCTTCGACATGCTCATGGAACTGACCGCAAACGAAGGCGTCACCCTTATTATGGCGACCCACGACCGCGGCCTCGCGGCGCGGTGCAGCCGCCTAGTTGAGATGCACGACGGGAGGATCCGTGAGTCCCTCCCTATCTAGTCCCGCACAGATTCGTGCCCCATTCACCGCGCCGTCTGCGATGAGTAGGACAATCCCAACCTCCCGCCGAGTCCTGGCCAACACCGCCTTCCACGCTCTCCTCTGGCTCGTCATCGCCAACGCCATCGGCGTCCTGATTGCGGCCATGCTCGTCGTGCCGGGTATCAACTCGCTACTCGGAGAGTGGACCTACGGTCGCTGGATGCCCTTCCACATGAACCTGCAGTTGTACGGCTGGTGCAGCCTGCCGCTGGTCATGTTCCTCTTCCACGTCTACGGTGCCGACCGCGAACCCCTGTCAACCTGGGCGCGCCCCATCCTCTGGCTCTGGTCGACATCGTTAGCCGTTGGCGCTGCCTCCTGGCTCACCGGCCATTCAAGTGGCAAGCTGTTCCTCGATTGGACAGGCTATCCCCGCATTCTCTTCCCGCTCGCCATGCTGGCACTCTGGGTTGTGCTGACGGTGTCGTTCCACGTCTCGCGCCAGACGTTCCGCACATTCAAGCTCATCGGGCTTGTTGTCCTGGTTGTCATCCCGTTCCTCATTTACATCGCCTCCAGCCCATCGTTCTACCCACCGATCAACCCCGACACCGGCGGCCCCACCGGAGCCAGCCAACTCGAATCCACGCTGGTCATTATCGCCGTGCTCCTGCTGCTCCCGTTCGGTCTGACTGAGCGCCAACCGCAACGCCGCTGGCCGATCCCGGCTGCCTGGATCATCTTCGCCGCCGAGACCATCCTCTGCCTCGGTCTTGGCCGTGCCGACGTCAGCCATCATCGCCCCATCCAGTGGATATCCCTCGGCAGCTTGCTCCTCTGGATACCGCTTACGCCCGTCTACTTCCAGCAATTCCAGTGGCACCCCAATACCCGTCGCTGGCGCATCGCGTTTCTCTGCTGGTGGTCGGTCCTGATCCCCACCGGCTGGGCGCTCTTCCTGCCCGGCGTCCTCGACCACTTCAAATTCACCGACGGCCTCGTCGGCCACTCCCTGCTCGCGATGGCTGGTTTCGTCTCGAGTCTGCTCATCTTCGTCATGGTCCAGCTCATGGGCGACGATGGCTGGATCTTCAACGGCACCTGGTCGTTCTACACCTGGCAAGCAGCCGTGCTGGTCTACGTGCTCATCATGTTCTACGCTGGCTGGCGCGAGGGCAACGACCCCGCATTCTCGATCGTTCCCGGGCTGCTTCGCAACGCGATCTACACCCTGCGCCTGCTACTCGGCATCCTGATTTTCGCCGCCTCACTCGACTGGTTCGTCGACGCCATCGCGCTGAACAAAGAGCTTCGCCAACCTCAGGCGGTGGCCCAATGAAGCGCCGCATCCTACTCGGATACCAAACAATTTGTGGCGTCTCCGACACCGCGACAGGCCTTTTGCTCATCTTCGCGCCCGCGTTGACGCTGCACCTGATGAAGCTCGAAGCCG
>JAYVZU010000488.1:0-3637 GCA_043783075.1 Rhodanobacteraceae bacterium | reverse complement strand
ACTTCAGCCCAATAGCATTCGGATGAATCTGAAACCCTCCGCCCTGCGCGATCCCGACTCCAAGTGCACCCGTAAAGCTCGCGGCCATCACCATTCCCAGCGGCATAACCGCCGGTGCAATCATCCTGCGGAGCGCCACAGCCCACTGCATCTCGCCACCATCGGACCGAACCGCCGCAGCTTCCAAACTCTGCTCAAACACGGTCCGCCAATCGGCCACAAAACTCTTCGCCACAACCCCCACCACAATCACACCAGCCATCATCGCGACGGCACTGAGGAGCTCGCGGCTATGCACACTGTCGCCCTGTTCGCGGGCCTTTTTCTTGTGTTGCTCTGTGCCTGCCTCTGTGCCCTTCTCAGCCACGCAGCAGCCTTCCAGCCGAATCCAGCAGCCCCGCAAAGTGCCGCTCAATCCACCCCGGCCAAACCGCCAGGCTGCCAATCAACACCACATAAGAAGACAGCGTCTTCAGCGGTACACCCACCACCTGCACAGGCAACATCGGTGCGAGCTTGCTCACCATGCTCACCGTCATCTCCACCACCAGCGAAGCCGCCATCACCGGAGCCGCAAGCTGTAACCCCGAAAGGAATATCCCACTAGCCATGCGCGCCAAAGCCCCACCAGTCGTCGCCTGGATCACCGCCTGCCCCACCGGCACCAGCATGAAGCTCCGCACCATGGCCGCCAGCAACACACGATCAAGCCCCGCACCAATCATCACCAGCACACCCAGCCAGCCCAGCATCTGCCCCAACACTGGCGTGTCCACATGCGTATTCGGATCCAGCAGATTGACCAACGAAAAGCTGAAGCTCATCCCAAGCAATGTTCCCGCAAAGAGCAACGACTCGGTGAGCATCATCAGGCTCAACCCAAAGACCAACCCCACACCAAGCTCTCCGCTGATGCTCGCAATACCTAACTCTGCATGAGCCCCCGGAACTGCAGCAACAACCGGTGCCAATAGAATCGTCAGCGCAAACACAAACCCAGCCTTGATACGCGGCGCAACAGCAGCCGAACTGAATACCGGAGCGAAGACCATCAACCCACTGAGTCGCATCGCCACCAACACGCCGGACGTAAGGAACTGCTCCCAATCCTGCATCGCAGCCCCTATCCCAGATACCGGTGGAAGTCCGAGAACAGCCGCGTCGTATAGCCCACCAGCCGATGAATCATCCACGGCATCGTCACCATCGAAACCACAAACACCACTGCCAGCCGAGGCACCGCAGTCAGCGTCTGCTCCTGCACGCTGGTCAACGTCTGCAGCAAGCTCACGATCAGCGAGATCGAGGCCGCCGCAACCAATAACGGCGCACTCAGCATCATCGCCTCGGTCAACAACTGTCGCATTAGCTCTACCGTTTGATCCGCACCCATATCGCTCCCTTAGAAACTCTTCATCAGCTTGTCCGCAAGCAGATTCCAACCATCCACCATCACGAAAAGCAATATCTTGACCGGAGTTGAAATTACTACTGGTGGTAACTGCAGCATGCCGATCGACGTAGTCACGCTCGCGACCACCAAATCCACCAGCAGAAATGGAAGAAACAATACCGCGCCAATCTGAAATCCAGCCTTCAACTCGCTCAGCATGTAAGCCGGAACCACAACCTGAAACGGAAGCTCTTCCTTCGACTTCGGCCTCGCCGCCATACCGGAAGCAGCAAACACCGCAAGATCTTTCTCCCGCGCATACCGCAGCATGTAGGTCTTCACCGGTTCAATGCCCCGCTCAATCGCAACCTCACCGGTGATAGTCCCTTGCTGATAAGGCGTAGTTGCGACGGCCTCAACCTGCGTCAGCACCGGAGCCATCAGGAACCATGTCATCATCAACGCGAGCCCCATCAATATCTGATTGCTGGGCGCAGTCTGTGTCCCTAACGCCTGACGCAAGAAATGAAACACCACCAGTAGCCGTACCATCGGCGTCATCGCCAATAACAACGCTGGCAAAAGCGTAAGCAGTGTAAGCCCAAGGACAATCGCCCAGGGCGAGCTACCCCCGCTCGCCAACGCCGAAGCAATCGTGTCTTTGCCAACCTTCGGCTCACTCAACCCGATCTCAACATGCAGTCCCTTCGCGACCACCGGATGCTTCCGCACCTCTGCTCGATGCGCACGAGCTTCAACCATGGGTTGTGCACTCGCCTCGACGGCAGCCTGGCTCATTCGCATTGGCTCAGCCGTGGCGTAACAAGCAACAAGCAGCAACACAACCAGTACGCAGGCCCGCATCAGGACCGCTCTCCCAGCTCCGGAGCCACCAACCCAAGTCCGGTCGCAACGCCGCGCGCTTCAACGCGCACAATCGTCTGCACCGTCTCCGGCCCAGTGGCAACAAGGTATTTCTCTCCATCGCAGCTCACCAACATCAACTGTTTTTTGCCGCCAATGGGCAGAGTTTCGAGTACCTTCATCCGGCGAGTCACTAGCTTATTCCCCCCGCTCCAATTGCCTCCGAAAACATCAACAAGCCATTCGATCAGCTTCGCGAAAGCACCGTCCTGAGACCTTCTACCCGTTTGCCCTGTAACACGCCGTGTTTTGCTCTTGACCAAATGCATACTTACCCCCTAAGCCAAACGTGTCAGCCGAATTGCCATTCGCTGTTCGACCACTTCAAATTCGCTCCAGCTCAACTGCACCGCACCAATCTTCAACGGCACATCATCCGTGCTCAACCATGTGCTGCTCAACATCTGTCCAGGCTTCAAGCCAATCAAATCCTTGACTCGAAAATTTGGCAGAGGAATTCCCGCAATTAGCCGCATTGGAATCCGCGAGAGTAACGGCCAATCCGGATGCTCCTCGATCGTCGCCATCATGGAGAGCGATGCCGGCAGCGATTGGTGCACGATGGTCGCTAGTCCAGTAACAAGCGCAGGTTCGGGAACGCGAACCTCTTTCATGCGCGTCGTCGCTACATTCGCCATCGCCATTACTTTTGCACCAGAAATTCGGTAAACATGACGTCAACCACCTTCACCTCAGGTAAGTGCTCGGTAATCGCAACCTTTAACTGCTTCTTCAATAGCTCCTTACCCTCTGGCTCCAACAAGGACTCACTGGTTGCACGCCCCAGTACTGTCAAGGCTGCGTCGCGCATCTTCACTTCCAGCTCATTCACGACGACCTTACCCTTTTCGGCGGGCTTTTCTTCCTTCGGCTTCGCGTCCTTCGGTGGGAGTGGATCTTCAACCTCCAACGCCATCACGACGCGCAGATAGCCCCCGCCGCCCTGATCGGAAAGATTCACCAGCAGCGGTTCCAGCACCACGACCTTCGTCCTAATTGCTTCCACCTTTGCCACGACGGGAGCAGCCGGTGCTGCGACACCGGGCAGCGCCAAGCGACCACTCTTCGTAAGCCAGTAGAGACCGCCGCCAACCGCGCCCAGCGCCATCAACACGGTGCACAGCACGATCAATACCAACGGCACCAATCCAACTCCGCCACTGGCAACAACCTCGCCCTTGGCCCCAGCACCCTCAATTTCTTCCTTCGCATCGCTCATCGTGCTGATGGCAATGCACGGACCATGCCACTCTAACTCGCTGCTTTATTAGCAACACTTCATGTGCAAAAAAGAGCGGCCGGCGAGACCTCTCGCCAGCC
>JAYVZU010000487.1:0-3645 GCA_043783075.1 Rhodanobacteraceae bacterium | reverse complement strand
GCAGACCTTCAATGATGACGGGGACGACAGACTTCGGACCAATGTAACCGACAATTCCGCACATGGTACTTAGTGTATGCGAGGAATTCGCGGTGAGGCTCCCCTCCCCCTCCCCTAAAGTATGTAAAGTCCGGTTCTAATAGGGTTAGGTCTGGACTTGTCAGGTAAAGATTACAGGCGTCCGGGGGTTAGGAGGCTTGGGAGGCTTGGGGTTGCGTGAGGTTTGACCCTGTTTTAAGGATACGGGATCGGGGTAGTGAATGTGCCATTTTTCTTTTGGCGTAAGTGGTTCATTGCGGGCTGGTTGCGGGATTGGTGAAAAGTATTTCGCTTGACACGCGATTTGCTGGGGTTTCTGCGGGTTCGACCGCGGATCAGGGCGGAAAGACGCGGATTAAGGGCAGGCAACGGCAGGTGCGGTTTAAGGCAAAGGCTAGGGCAAGAGCGACGGCTTGATCGGGGATTCGTGGGATAAAGGCGGGATGATTTGGATGGGGCCTATGCGGTTGGGGTGGGAAAGCCGAGGTCCTTCGTCGAAGCCCCTCGCGGTGAGGCTGCGAGGGACTCCGCTCAGGATCGGGGATGCATCGGGGGTTTAGGTGGCACACCTGAAGGTGTGCCCTTCCGTTTGGGGCTATGCTCCGAGATTGAGGGAGGGTAAGGTGGCGATGATGCGTTGGGTTTCGAGGGAGACGGTGATGACCTGGCCGATGAGGCGGAGGATGTATTGGGGGTCGTCGTCGCGGTTGGGGTCGTTGACGATGCCGGAGCGCTTGCCGAGGCGATAGTCATATGTGGCTGCGGGGATGCCGCGCAGGGTGAGGAAGTCGTTATAGCGGAGTTCGGATTTGTCTTTGGAGAGCTTCGTGCGCTCGACGCGGAAGGAGACTTCGGCCTCGGGGTCTCGGGATTGCTCACAGCTTTTCGCTAACAGGGCTGAAAACTACTGGTATATTTTCAGCATGTACCAGTAATTTATATATATACTGCCAGAATGAGGTGCAATATATGACTGATGAACTCATCCCGAGGGTTGATGGACGAAAACGCTCCGGTAGTGCGCGAATGGCTAAACTGACGCCAACCGAGCGCCAAGAGATGGGAAAGCGCGCAGCCGCGAATCGTTGGGGAACTCAAAACGGTGAGACATACGAACCTGAGGCTTATGGCGATCTACCCATCGTTGGTCACATCGTTCCTTGTGCCGTTGTCATGATTGAGGGTGCGCCAGTCCGGGTGGTTTCCGAAAGAGACTTGGTTAAGTCCTTCGGTGGGAAGCGGGGCGGTTCGCACTGGTTGCGAGCTCGCGAAAATGCTGATGCAGCGAACCTGCCACCGATCATCTCCGCAGGCAATCTTCAGCCTTTTATCAGTGATGAACTTCGCAACGCATTGGCAACTCGGTACCGCTATAAGGTTCCGGGCAAGAGTGGGTTTGTTGCAAACGGGTTGCGAGGCGAGCTCTATCCAATGATTTGTGATGTCTTCCTGAAAGCAAGGGATGCGGATGCGCTGCTCGATAGTCAGCGCGATATGGCAGTCTCTGCCGATATCCTCATGCGCGCCTTGGCGCATACAGGCATCATTGCTCTCATTGATGAGGCTACTGGCTTCCAATCCAAGAGGGCGGTGGGTGCGCTCGCACGTATATTAGAAGCCTTCATCGCCAAGGAGCTACAGCCGTACATACCAACATTTCCGCCCGAATACTACGAGCACCTGTTTAGGCTGCGAGGACTCGACTATAAGACTGACTCGGTACAGCGACCACAATATTTCGGATATTTGACAAACGACATCGTGTACAGGCGTCTGGCGCCGGGTGTTCTGAGTGAGCTCCGAAAGGTTACTGAGAGAAGTGCAGCGGGTCGCCCCACACAGAAGTATTTTCAACGTCTCACCGCAAACTTGGGATATCCCAAGCTTAGGGAGCATCTTGGGGCAGCAGTTGCTGTCATGAAACTTAGCAATAGTTATGCAGACTTCATAGATAAAATGGACCGGATTGCCCCTCGGTACGGTCAGAATTGGCTTTTGCCATTCAACGAGTACGAGTCCGACTCCGGAAAGGGACTGTGAAGAGGGGTAATGTCGAACTTTCTGGCCTTTCCGGTGACGGATCGACATGAGCGCGGTGAAAAGGGGGATTCTTTGACACGTCGGGATGAGGACACAGATGACTAGACCAAACAACGCCAGCCCAATTCCGACGGCAATTTCCCTCGAAACGGCCCCTAGGCCATATGTTCTGGAAGCGGGCACTCCCGCGCTTTTGCCCGTAATCACCGGTCAGTTGCTCATCGAGTGGTATAGCGCCAACCTGTGTGCGCAGACGCTGGTAGATCCGCGGGGTCACCGCGTGACCTTTCTCGACACGGATTTAGTCCACCTTATCAAGCTGGTTAATAAATACGGCGAGGAACCTCGAAATCGCCGCATGACGATCGAGCAGATGCAGTCAGGGCGAATGTCGCTTTTGTCAGGACGTTTTGATATCCGGCGAACTCAGGAACTCAGTTGGGCACGGTCGATCATTGAGTCGCCTACGTTGATAGTGCCCAACTGGCAGATCATGGGCCGTGCCAACCCCGGAGACGCCTATATCAAGAACTTCGGCATAGCCGGTGGTCGACCAATTTACCGTGTACTAATCTGCGGCCATGAGGGTTTGAAGCGGCGCGCTGTCACCATATTTCCGCGGGAACGATTTTCGAGCCATGAGATTCACCCTGTTCTGTGGCCTTAAACCGAGGAGGCCGCACGAGGCGGCCTGCTCTAGCCCTATTATGTCCCAGGCTGGGGTTTAGCAAGCTCTCGCCTGCGAAGTACACCTATATGATGTCACATTCCAATAAAACGCACCATGATTTCTGCGGAGCGGGTGATCATCAGCCCATGCCACTAACTTCTATTATCGGCGGTATGGAGCCTCACCATTAGATGAATTCTCGGGAACATATCAGGTGACAAGGAGGCGTGGGCTCCATTTTCGGCCTCGTGAATAGCGTGGTCGTGGACATGGAACTTGTCGATTAGGGCTCCGTCGGCTCTAAGCGGCTGCTTGCCGGTGCCTTTGAAGTGAAACTCTTCGACGAGGTGCCATTCGTAGGGGGAGCAGCAGCGCTTGAGAAGGTCGGCGAAGGCGGAGCGGGTGTTGCCCTCGGTGTGGTGGCCACCGTCGGCGAACTGGGCGAGGGCCGCGTAGTAGGCCTTGACGGGGGCGTGGGTTGGTTTCAGCGGGAAGTTGCTCATGGGCGCGTAAGTGCAGGGTACGCTAGTTTGCAGTGCGGGTGGATTGGCCGAGTTGGTGCAGGAGTTTACATCCCACCTCCGTAAAGGCGCGGAGATGGGGCACCCGGGGGATTGGGGTTGGTACGGGAGCGCCCGGGGCTGAAGCCCGACTTGTTTCGTTGGAGCTAATGGAGAGGCTGAAGCCTCTCCCTCCCACCGAAAGACAACCTTACACGACCTCGGGGCTATTTGGGTGCGGCGAGGCGGAGTTCTTTGGTCTTCAGGACGATGAGGTATTCGTAGAAGCTGGCGAGGGTGGCGTAGGCGATGCCGGCGGGGCCGTCGAGGATCGCGCGGCGGACGAACATCATGTAGCACCACTTGATCAGCGGGCGGCCGGGCATCCGGTAGAAG